>JAAHGL010000032.1 GCA_010692635.1 Symploca sp. SIO2C1
AAGTAAAGAGTGTACTATCGCTTGCTGCACAACTCTTTGAGGCAATTAATTGAAGTGAAAGTAGCTCTTAAAAATCTGCTTACTTTTACCTCATATTCCGAATTTAAGCGGGTGTTTCCCTACGATGGTGCAAGGAAATTGTATCGATGGGCTCAAAAACCTTGGACTTTTTGGAGCAAAAAAATGATTAAAAGCCTTGTCTGGTATTGCTTCCACACTTATACAGCAAGCCCTAATTATCAATTATCAATTATTCATTATCCATTATCAATTATTCATTATCAATTATCCATTATCAATTATCCATTATCAATAAAAACCATTGCCAATAAGAATAAATGGGGCCCAGTAGTAGGGATGACTAAGGCTCTGCTTAACCTCTCGGGATAACTCCTCGTTGCTCCGCTCCAAGTTGATAGTACCTCGTTGTTGTGCATCTGCTGTTTGAGAGTCAACTATCATGGTAATCTGAGCTTGTTGCAGCGCTTCAGCTTTGGTAATATTGCCTTGTAGCAGGAGATGATAGAAAGTATTCATCAGCACTTGTGTTCCCTGATCATTTACTGACCACAAAGATGCGATCGCACCTTTGGCTCCTGCTCGTTGAATTTGATAGCCTAGACCGAGTATTTCTTCTCCATTACCGAGTTTGCCCCCTAAGCCGGTTTCGCAACCACTCAAAACTACCAAATCAACCTGATTCAGGGACCAATTTTTCATTTCCCGCAGCGTGACGAAACTACCATCACCAAAAAGGATGAAGGAATCCTCTGGTTTTCCTGGTACAAAAGCCGCATGGGTAGCTAGATGCACAACGGAGTAATCGTTCATCCGAGGTACTGTAGCCGGTGGACTAAATTCATGATCCAGTAGTTTAATAGTTCCGGGTACTGTAGCCGCTAAAGTTTCCACTTCTTCTCCAGCAAAAGGAAGTCCAGTAAACTCAAATTGCTGATTGCCTACTTTTACTGCATGATAGCCTTGGGTAAAAGCAGCAGCTAAGATACGGAGTTGGCTTTGGGGTGGGGTAGTAAAATCCGTCAGACTTTTGGCTGTAATATTATTGATGCGATAACGTTCTATGAGCCATTGTTGACCATCGTACAAAGCTGCTAGAGGTAGATAACGTAGTTGTCCATCCGGTGCGTAGATTAGGGTTTCAACTTGAGCTTCCCTTAAAACTGCCTCTAAAGGTTGAATCAACAGCTCATACAGTTGTTGTGCAGGAACGGTAGCATCAGCTTTGGGGTTAGTTATCCCTCTGCGTAATTCTACAATGATTCGGTTTAGTTCCTGCCGTTGGATGGCAACTGGACGATGGGTGGGGGGTGCGTTGGGAGTAGTGAGGATTAGTTCTAAGCGATCGTCTAAAATCAGGGGATAGAATAAGGCTGTATTAGCAGGTAAATTATCTCGCAGACTGTTCAGATCCGCCAAATCCAAGTTTTGTCGCCTTGCTGTTTGACTCAACTGTTCTACTAAAGTGATGATTTCTGAAGAGTCGAGGAAATCGTTAAACTCCCCAAGAATTGCTTGCTCCCTCTGTCTCAATTCAATCAGTTGTTGTTGTTGGCTGGGAGTACGCTCAAGTTCTGGAATTTTTGCCAGTTGGCTGAGTTGTTTACCAATTTGAATAGCTTGAATTTGAATAGCGCTATACTTGGCAATAATTTGCTCTTCGGGAGGTAAACTGGCAATACCTTGAGCTGTCTGGTCATTACCTCTAACATTACGTAAATAATCTTCTAGTTCTTGGACTTTGAGTAAATCTAGGACTTGCTGTGCTTCTAATACTCGGTCTTGTGTTAAGAGTAAGTCAGCTAGCTGGCGATAGGTATCAGCAATAGTTTCTGTATAGGATTGCTGTTGCTCCTGGGATAGCACCTGTAAGTCTTGGCGAATGGCTTCGGTAACGTTAACCGATTGTTTGTAGAAGATAATCGCTAACTCTAGTTGATGCTGTTGCTCTAGTACCCCAGCGATATTACTCAGAGTCAGCCTTTCCCCCGTGCGATCGCCTACTTCCTTTTTAATTGCTAACCCTTGCTGATAAAATTGCAATGCCTGGGCATATTCTCCCAAACTTTGATACATAGTACCCAGACTATCTAGGATACTGCCAACTCCTGAGCGATCGCCAATTGCTTGACTAATAGCTAAAGCTTGTTCGAGAGAAGACTTAGCTAAGGATTGCTTACCTAACTGATTGTAAACCAACCCCAGATTATTGAGCGTTTTGCCTTTCCCTGCTTGATCACCAATACTGGTGCGTACTGCTAAGGCTTGCTGATAGAATACCAAAGCTTGGTCAGCATCCTCCAAGCGATCGTAAGTAAACCCAATATTATGGAGAGTTGCACCAACCCCTGAGCGATCGCTAATAGCCTTCCGAATTACTAGACTCTGCTGATAGAATGCCAATGCCTGCTCATATTCCCCTAGTTGATGATGAACTAACCCCAGATTGTTGAAGCTTGCTCCAACTCCTTTCTGGTTATTTAGTTCCTCAAAAATTGCTAAGGCTTGGTGATAAAGTTGGAGACTTTGGGCATATTGCCCCTGATTGTAGTAAAGTGCGCCTAGATTAGTTAAGGTTTCTCCTTCTCCTACTCGATCTTTAATGTTTCTCCGTAGGGTGAGAGATTGTTGATAATACTCTAGAGCTTGGTTATATTGGCCCTGTTGCTGATAAACTGCACCAATACTATTTAAAATACGAGCTTCACCTTCCTGGTAGGGGATAGCTCTGTAAATAGCTAGACTTTGCCGATAAAACTTGAGTGCCTCAGAATAGTCATCCAATTGATTATAAACTGCCCCCATCAGGTGAAGAGCGATCGCTTCCCCTGTAGAGTCGCCAATTTCTCGGTAAATTACCAAAACTTCTTGGTAGGTTTGCAGAGCTTGTTGATACTGATTATTGCGGTACTGTTGGTTACCTTGTTTAACTAGTTCAATGGCTTGAGCTTTTTTTTCTCTACTAGTGGAAGTTTGTGCTAAAGCTTGGGAAATGAACAGAGGATTGTCAGCCAATATTACAGGCAAACTTAGGGATAGCAGAAGAGTAGCGCTGATAAGGTATTGTTGTTTGTTATTTGTCATTGGTTGTTTGGGAATTGCTAATTGCTAATTGCTAATTGCTAATTGCTAATTGCTAATTGCTAATTGCTAATTGCTAATTGCTAATTGGGGCTTGCTGAATAAGTGTGGAAGCCATGCCAGACAAGGCTTTCAATCATTTCTTTGCCCCAAAAAGTCCAAGGTTTTTGAGCCCATCGATACAATTTCCTTGCACCATCGTAGGGAAACACCCGCTTAAATTCAGAATATGAGGTAAAAGTAAGCAGATTTTTAAGAGCTACTTTCACTTCAATTAATTGCCTCAAAGAGTTGTGCAGCAAGCGATAGTACACTCTTTACTTATTACTTATTACTTATTACTTATTACTTCAAAACCCGAATCAATCGACTTATTCAGCAAACCCTAATTGGGAATTTCTCCCTTGTCTCCTTGTCTCCTTGTTTACCCCAGCTTCCCCAGCTCCCCCAGCTCCCTACACTTCCCCAGCTCCTCTTTAATTTGGAAGTACCTTAGCCTTTTCTTCCAACTTATTCAGCCGAGCTTGTATCTTTACCAATTCTTCCTCCCAGGAAAGGTTCTCCTGTACCAGTGCGGTAGTTATTTGTTCTAAGTTATCAACCAGCAGACTCGGATCACTACTGGAGATTCCTGAGATAGCGAATGATTCCTGTATTACGTCAAGACTATCATGCAAATAACTGACAAATTCACCTCTGGTTAGAGTCTGATCTCCTCTAAAAGTACCATCAGGAAAAATTACATTAACACCGTAGTACTCAACCAGACTTTTGAGAGCATCGTAGTAAGGATCGCTCACAGATATATCTGACAACCCTTCTAGAGAATTCAACTCAGATACTTGAGCTTGGTTATCCTTCACGAAGCAGATTACAATTACCAATACTAAGGCAATGACAATAACCCAATTATGAGTAAATTTACTTGCCATAATTTAGTCCTAATTCACCATTTTTTCTAAATTCTAAATTCTAAATTCTAAATTTATTCCGTTAAATCCAGTTTTCCAACTCATCTAACTGAGCCTCTATCTCTTCTATCTGTGCAAACTTTTCAGTAAAATCAGAATCTTCCTGAGCTATCTGTGATGATAAGTGAGCAAGGCGAATCTTCAGCTCACGCTCGCGTGCTTCTGCCTCTTCAGGTGCAATTAACTCCTCTAGTGTAGTAATAGTATCATTCAAGTAGATGATCACTTCACCTCTAGTTATGGGTTGATTTCCTTTAAAAGTGCCATCTGGCAAAGTGACATCCACCTTATAATTCTCAATTATCTCTCTTAAAGCTTCATAGTAATAGTCGTTTGAAGAGACATCTGGTATTTCTTCAATAGAGTTAACCTGAGCTAGTAAGGGAAGAAACTTTTGTCTAGTCCTCTTCCCTGCTTCCTCTTCCCTACTGCTCTCCTGGGAAGAGTTGGGGATGGGTTCTGTTCCCTTGTTGCTTACAAGAGCTGCAACTAGCTTAATAAAGAGAGATTGTTCTGATTGGTTAATCTTGCTCTCTAAATCATCAAGCCTAGTCTTGACATGTTCTATTTTTTGGGAGATAATATCAGAACAATCTTCAATACTTCTGATTAAATATTCTGATGCTTGTTTTTCATCAAAATCAAGACTAAAAATTCTAGAACGTTCTTGAAAAATAACAATTAATTCAAGACTATTACGCAAATAAATGACTAAATCACCTCTAGTTATAGGTTGAGCCCCCCGAAAACTACCATCAGGTAAAGTCACATCTATCTGGTACTGCTCAATTAGGCTTTTTAAAGCCTTGAAGTAAGGGTCACTGGGAGAAACATCTGATATTTGTTCAACCGAAGTCATCCTAGTCGGTAGATCGACTTCTTGAGTGGGTTGATTTGTTTGTTCAAGGATACTGATTTCCTCAACAATGGGGAGCATCCTATTTTGGCAAATTTCTAGTGGGAGCATCTTGTTGGAAGTTATTTCACTTGTCTGAGCTTGGTTACTGGTTGGGAAGAAAACAGTAACTATCAACAGGAAAACAGTGAAAATAACCAAAATGTGCTGCAATAAATGTGTCATTTTATCTAATCCTGCGTTCTAACTCTTCTAGACGGACTTGAATTTGTGCTAATTCTGCTTCCCAAGAAAGATTGTCTTGTATTAGTACAGCACTTATCTGTTCCAAGTTATCAACCAGAACAGTGGGATCGCCACCACTTGATAAAATTTGCTCCCGTACTACATTAAGACCGTTAGCTAACCACTTGACAAATTGACCTCTAGTTGCCAATTGATTGCCCCTAAAAGTTCCATCAGGTAAAGTGACATCTAGTTTATAGTTTTCAACTATCTCTCTTAAAACCTCATAGTAATAATCTTCAGGAGATACATCTGGTATTTCTGTGATAGAAGTAAGCTGACTAATTTGTGGATTTTGACTAATATCTTGAGCTGTAGAGGTATGCAGCTTCTCTGAAGTTATGCCACTGGTATAAGCTTGGTTAGCTGTCAACAACAGAACGGTAGTTATCAGTACCAGAACAGCGATAGGAATTAAAATATTACGACTTATTTTTGCCATAAATATTTTCTAAAGATATATAATTCACCGAAAGCGGCTACACCACATAGAGAGTCATATCAAGTTCGGATAAACAGTTATAATTCCTTTCTACCTTGCAACCTTCTTTCTTCCCTTGGAGCCCTCTGCCTTCTGCCTTCTGCCTTGTTGCAACGATAGTGTAAGTATTCAACTGAACTTGATATCAAAGGTGCGTTACGCTACGGACGCTGGTGGCGAAATATTTCCAAATATTAATTTCGCCACCAGCATCCGTTACGCTAACACACCCTACCAATAGAGTTTTTGCGTAAGTCCTGACCTAAAACCTAACACCTAACACCTAAAACCTAATTATCTTGATAAGTTAGCATTTCTCCGGCATCCAAGCGCTGTAGATAATCTTTGAGATCTGCTGTTACCTCTCCAGATAAGAAGTAGCAACCGAGTAGATTGGGAAAGGCCATAGCCAGAAGCATCATGTCGCTGAAATCAATTACTGCTTGGAGGTTGACAACTGTACCAAGAAAGACACAAGCTACAAACAGAATCTTGAAAACAATAACACTGCGATCGCTAAATAGATATCCCCAAGCTTTTTCTCCGTAGTAGCTCCAGGAAATCATTGTGGAAAAGGCAAAGAGGGTAACTGCGATCGCTAAGATAATGGGAAACCAACCAATTACTTGACCAAAGGCTTCTGAAGTTAGCTGTGCACCTTCAAGTTCAGATTGATAGACGCCAGTAATTACGATCACCAGAGCAGTCATATTACAGATGACAATGGTATCAATGAAGGGTTCGAGTAAAGCAACAATTCCCTCTCTAACTGGTTCATCTGTACGAGCTGCCGAATGAGCAATTGCCGCTGAACCGATACCCGCTTCATTGGAGAAACCACTGCGTCGAATTCCTTGGACAATGACACCAACAATACCACCACCAACAGCTTGGGGAGAGAAGGCTTGGCTAAAAATAGTGCCGAAGGCCCCTGGGAGTTCCGAAAGGTTGGTAAGGATGATCCAGAGGCAAGCAACAATATAAATAATTGCCATAGTTGGTACAAGTTTGCTCGTCACTGCCGCAATCCGGCTAATGCCACCAATAATCACCACTGCTACTATTGCAGCAACAATTATGCCGTAGCCCCAACTTGGTATAGGAATAACCTCAGCAACAGCGGCATAGGATTGGTTGGCTTGGAACATATTGCCCCCACCTAGGCAGGCGAAAATGCAGAGGATAGAGAAGAGAACGGCAAGTCCCTGTCCTAGGGGACGCATTCCTCTGTCCGACAGACCCCGTGACAGGAAGTACATTGGACCACCATCAACCTGACCATCTTCTCTGATTCTCCGATACTTTAGAGCGAGGGTACATTCGGTAAACTTGCTCGTCATGCCGAAGAAGCCGCCAAGAGTCATCCACAAAACGGCTCCTGGTCCTCCTGTCTGGATGGCGACTGCTACACCAGCAATGTTACCTAAGCCAACTGTGCCAGACAGAGCTGTTGCCAGAGCTTGGAAGTGAGAAACATCTCCCTCATCGTCGGGGTTATCGTATTTCCCTTGTACGACATCGAGAGCGTGTTTGAAGGAACGAATATTAACGAAGCCGAGGCGAATGGTAAAGAAAATGCCTGCAACAATCAACCAGACAACGATAAAAGGAAAGCCAGCAATCTCAAAAAAGAAGATCTTTGCCAAGAAGCTGACAATTGCGGAGAAGATAGAATCGAGGAGAGCGAGAAAGCCTCCTGATGTTCCTTCCTGCTGAGCTAAGACTCTAGTCGGTAATGCGATCGCTAAGATAGTAAACAGCCCTAAGAGATATCGGTGGGCTGTTGTGGTGGTGAGCCACTTTAACCGGTGCTGAAATCTTTGATTTTGTTGAACTTTGACGTGCTTGTGTTTTTTCATAAAGTACTATAACTAAAACCTTACTTAACCTCTGGATGTCTTCAATAGGTAATTAGAAAGACATTAAAGCAGAATTACATACTTTTTTCAGTATCTTGATGTCAAATCGGGGATTTTTCCAGAGTAAAGCCTGTTTGGGATATTCCCCTGGTTTTAGCTTCCCTTCTGCCTTCTGCCTCCTGCCTCCTGCCTTCTTTCCCTAGGAATTACTGAAAGAAATGTGCCTTCATCAATCATTCTGGAAAAAAGATGAGGCCTTGGTTCTGGTTCATATACTTGTACTCCACGATCCCAAAACTCCTTGACTCGCTCCTTGAGATCATCAGAGGCTTGTTTGTATGTGCATTTGGGATAATCTGAGAAAAGCTCCTTACAGATATCTCTATAAGACCTAGAGTGAGACAATTCTGGCAAGAATAATTTTTGCTTGTCTGGCTCTGAATTGGCTACATGAATAGATTCCTCTACTAAGCCCTTAATCTGAGCATTGCTATTTTCTGTTTCTGAGAATTTCTCAATTACTCTATAGATATTGTATAAACTATCTTTTTCTGATCTTGGCGAACCATATCGCTTTGATTTGTCCCAGGCTGTGACAAAGTAGCAAAGTATTAGTGGAATATTAGCTGAGTCTCTATCTTCTAAGAGCTTTGACCATCGCATTTCCCCTTCAGCAATTAAAATATGGTGGTTAGAATTATGGGAAGTAAATCGAACTCTAGGTTTAATTAAGAGTTTCCTTGCCGATGCAATAAACTCCTCAGCAGCTTCATGCTGTCCTAAACGAGAGTAAATCCGACTGACATAGCAAAGACACCGAGCTGCTCTTTGGCGGTACCCAATTTGTGCTGAGTAGTGGCTGGCTTTGATAAATTTCTCTATAGCAGTTGCAATCTGCTCAGAACTAAAGACATAAAACTCTGCCAATCCAACTACATCCAAGAATAGACTGGCAGCAAGATAGACATCAAAATCCACAATTCCAGTGTTATTTTGCTCAGCATACTTTGATAATTCTTCGATCGGGTGCTGTAAAATGGGAATGGATGCGACTAAATACCATTCTTCCTCACGTAGACAGTGATTCTTGTCTGTCAGAAGGTTAAACAGTATTCGTGATGATTCATATAAAATAGTTGTCGGTACGAGGTGGCGATCGTTACTCATTGCCAGTTCACCACGATATAGTTGATTTTGCAGATCAACCAACTTGTTATCTGCTTCTTTGAAACTCCCCTGATTAAGATATGCATGGGTAAGGGCGGTTTGGGCTAGCAAATTTTTCGTAGCTAGGCATGATCTATAATTATTAAGATATTTTCGGATTTTTTTGGGTTTTCCTTGCTTTAATAAGTCCTGCTTAATTTCTTCGAGCTTATTTACTAGTTCCTTAGTGGTTTTGATGAACTCTTGAGTTTTTTTGATGGCAAAACTAGTTACTTCTCTAGTTTCAGCTACAGGGTTGGTAGTATTATCGGCTCTTGTTTCCTGTGCTCCGTAGTTGTAGACGCTATCGAGATAGGTATAAAGGTTTTGATACACCTCAGTACTACGACAACAAATATCGAGAAATTCTGATAGAGTTTTGCCATCATCGAATTGTTCTGAGAACCAACTCAAGGCAGCAGCAGTAGTAGCTTGAAGAAAGCCCAAAATCATATTCTGTTCAACCCAGAGTCCTTGATGAATTTTATCTTCTTCATCAATCAATGTGGTTGAGATTCGGGTAAGGCTGTCGGTTCTATCTCCTAAAGCTCGCATGAATAAGCCACCTAACTTTAGGGTTCTAGAACCATCTGCCAGTAAAGACTCAGAAAGGAAATAGCCCAATCCATTAGATAAAGCAACTAAGATAGATTCTAGGTGGGTGCAAGCAGAAGCATAGCTAAAGGTAACTTGCTTGGTTGCTTCTGGATTGGTATCATCTTTTTCCCCATCTATAAGGTTCAATGTCACTGAGGCATTGACAACAGCAGGAAAAGTTGGGATTGATGTTTGGCTGGGTAGAGCATCTGATGATTGGTGGGCGTGAAGTTCTTGCTCAGCCTGTCTACATAATTGAGCGACATCGACATCTACTATTTTTCCATCGACTTCTGCTTCTTTTGGTAGGGCAAAAGATATAGTATCGAACCGACAGTCGATCGCCTCAAGGTCTATATTAAAAATACGGAACCTTTGGTTTTCTAGAATTCCTTGGTACAGCTCGTAAAGCTCATCAGCGCAGAACTTTACTTTACCAGAGCAGACAAATTTATCAATTTGCCGAATGTATTGCTTTTTTGCCCTAAGATTAGTTCCATCTTTGAGGTTTTCTTCAGGCCACTTCTTAGCTTCAGTAATGGTATATTCAGTTTTGCGGTCATCCTTACTATCTGGACTTGGATTAGTACCCCGGTCTAGAATCAGGTCGATAATATCATCGACGAGCCTACACAGAACAGTACTGTCCTGAATCCAAGGTCCTTCGAGGCGAGAACGGATACGCTCAAAGCTGGGGTTGGTATTTAAGGTTGATCTAAAACCAGCAGCTTCGAGTAGTTCATCAAGGGTATGAGTTTCTGTTAGAGGAGATTTTTCCCCCTTCTCTTCAGCTAGATGCTCCCACAGCTCAAGGACATTAGCTCGATCAATTGGCAACCCAGAACCAGGATCCTTAAGGAACTGGTAATACTTTTGTCGGCTGATTCCAAGACCTAATGCTAAATCGTCATTACTACATCCTATCTCATCCTTGAGGGCTTTCAATTTCTGCAAAAAGCGATTCCAGTTTTCCCTCTGCTGATAGCGATGAATGCTAGCTTTATCACCCTTAGCCATGACGAATCCTCCAGTTTCTACGTCGTGATTGACAACCTAATATTTCGTACCGTAAGCCTGTCACTCCGAGGATTTCAGGCAGAAGACACTCTAGCAAGAGTGCCAGAGGGAATTGAGAAATGTATTAAAAATCACTGATGTCACCATGAAAGTTACGAAAATACCGATCTTACCAGCTATAGTAGGGAATTTCAGATATAACTTCTTACAGAAGTACGGGACTAGATCAGTATTAATAAGGTTTGGTGTAATACTGTTCTAGTTTTGGATGAATTACCTAATCCCCCTTAGTAAGCTGCCAGATGTTAGTTAAGACCATACTTAGGATATCAGAGTCTAAAATCTTGAGTTTACAAAACTTAATATTATGCTTTTTGTAACTATATATCGGTTGTAATAGTCAAAAAAATATACTCTAGTTGTTCAACCAGTTGACATAGTGGCACATCCTGGGCAAAGCATTAGGGTAAGATTTATTAGAATTTTCTTCATAAATTCAAAATGAAAACCTGCTATAGCCCGTCTCCACAAGGTTTTTGCTGTCTATTATCAAATACAGTACTTTTTTAGTGTTCAGTAATGGAACTAAATTAAAATCAAACTTACTCCTAAAAATACGCATCTATTGAATAATACTGCCATTATTTTTGTCTCATGGTCAAAACTATAAAACTGTAAGATAGAATTTAGGTAGACACAAGGCTATATTTGATAATCAATATAATGGACTATTCTAAAAATGCTTTCAACTTTCAATCTGACTATTTGGTGCTCTCTGCTCAAGGTTATCGGTGTTTTAGACTTTTGCAATAGGGGTGATTGAATTATGTCAATGTCCTCAGAATATGATAAAGATATCTTTGCAGAAGAGCTTGGTTCCCCACCAAGCCGGGATTTTGACAGCGATTTTGATTACCTCAACAGATTCGAGGAAGATCCAGAATTACCTAAGAATGACGAGGAACTATCAGAGTTTGAAACTGACTCAGAGAAGATTGAGGATGAGGAATCTGTAGAGGAACAATCTGTACAATCAACGGAAACAAGGAACAAAACCAAGAGCCGGAAAAAACCCCGTAGACGACTACGCAAAATTCTCGAGATGCTGAAGTTTCTAGGGATAAATACTTATCATGACCTTGATGGTTCCCTCCTGATTGCTCCAGATCCCCAACTCCCCAATATTGATAGGAAACTAGAGGCAAATGAATCCACAGGAAGTAAAAACCTAGAGATTGATTCACTCAACACCTTAGTACCGAATGATGTCCAAGGTGGTACTATTATTAGCGATCGCACAGAGATTAATCCCTCAGTAGAAGTTGACACCATAGTTAATGTGCCAACATCTATGCCATATCCTTTTGAAGAAGGCATAGAGACAGAGATTTCATTACCTGTCGAATCGAGTCCTGAATATGTTCCCAGTAATGATGTCGAGATTGACTTCACAGAGCCTGGTGAGTTTAACACCCCTGCTGATGAGGCAATCGAGGAAATTTCTTTTGACACGGAGCTGCTGGAGGAATTTAATATCGATGAGCCGAATAGTCTCAATGTGCCAGAGAATCCAGGAATTATTATCAATGGTAGTCAGCAAATCCTTGTTGAAGAGGAGGAGCCATCTGTTGAAAATTCATTAGTTGAACAAGAACAGCCATTGGTTGAAGATGAGCTATTGGTTGAAAATGAGCCATTGGTTGAAAATGAGCCATTGGTTGAACAAGAACAGCCATTGGTTGAAGATGAGCTATTGGTTGAAAATGAGCCATTGGTTGAACAAGAACAGCCATTGGTTGAAGATGAGCCATTGGTTGAACCGGAACCACCAATTGAACCGGAACCACCAATTGAACCGGAACCACCAATTGAACCGGAGCCACCAATTGAACCGGAGCCACCAATTGAACCGGAACCACCAATTGAACCGGAGGATCCATTAGTTATAGATGCATCCGGTGGCAATCAAACTATTGTTGTCGAAGCAGGAGACAAAATAATTGTTACCAACTTCACTGGTGTGGGGCGTGGCACCAACCCATCACAAGCGATTCTAGAAGAGTTAGACACTTTGCAATTTGTGGGTGAGGGTTTGGAAGCTCATTCCTTGCTATTTTCCCAAGAGGGTGAGGATCTTGTCCTATCATTTGAGGGAGATACTTCTGGCACAAGAGTTGTGCTTCAAGATATCCAACTTGAGGACATCGATAATATTCCCTTGAACCGAGAAGATTACTCTGGTTTTGTCGGCAACATTATCTTTGATGGAGATGTATCCGTTGAAGACAGTATTGATGTGTTCAATGCCGAATGGAATAATCAGAACATCTTTAATCGTGATACTGTTACCATTCTTAATGACTTAGATAATGACATCGCAGGCTTCGATAATTCTAACGATGTGATTAATGCTGGACAAGGTGATGACAACATCAAAGGATTGAGTGGTGATGATATCTTACGCGGAGAAGCAGGGAATGACACATTGCTAGGTGGTACAGGCAATGACACTTTAGTCGGTGGCTTGGGTGATGACTTCCTACATGGCGGCACTGGTAACAATAGCTATACTGGGGGAGCAGGGAGTGACAAGTTTATTCTCTCTGAACAGAACACTGCCTTAATCACGGACTTTACTAGTGGCGAAGATCAGTTAATACTAACTGAGAATTTCTCTATGAACGAAATACAAATCACATTAGGGACTTTTACTGAAGATGGAACCTCAGGAACCATTATCTCTGATGCTTCAGGGAATACTTTGGCTGTACTCTCAGATATCCATCCAGACAACATTCACGAGTCAGACTTTGGTTCCCTCGGTGATTCTCTCAGCTAGTTTACTATTCATTGGTCAAACAGAATCTCCTGCAACAACTATCATCAAACCCAGGGAACTTAAGTCTAATGCTTTATGGCGTCTTTGGATGTTCTGGCACTCAGAGAAAATGAAAGCCTCAGAAGAGTTAATTAATGACATTCGCTCACTCAAACATAAAGGCGTGTCTTCTATAAAAAATGGGGATTATGCCTCAGCTGAGGCAACTTTGAATGAGGCCTTAGAGCAGGCATCCCAGTATCCAGAACTCGGTTCCCTGCAATCACGGATTCTCCATGAGCTTGGTGTCCTTGAAGCGGCTCAAGGAAACTCAAAACTAGCCAGAGAGTTTTTTCACCAAGCTCTCAAGCTGGAAAGCAAACTAGGTGAAGAAATTACCCAGTCAATTACCTTACTTCACTTAGCAAGTCTAGAAAAAAAACAGCAACAGTTCAAAAAAGGGATCGCAACTTATAAGCAGGCTCTAGCTTTACAAAAGAAAAATCATGATGATGAAGGAGCTGCTTCAACCCTTCACCATTTAGCTAAGTTATCTGTACGTACCAAAAACATACCATCAGCAATTAATTTCTACCAGCAGGTTCGAGATTCTCAAGCCTATGCCAACAAGCCCGATGTAAAAGCAGCGGCTCTGCATCAGTTTGCCATGCTTAGATATAAGCAAAATCAGTTTGAGGAAGCTCTAGTTTTGTATGAAGAAGCCCTAGAGTTAGAGGATGCTATCAACAATCCTTTTGATAAGGCTGCTACTTTGTTCCAGATGGGGAGAATATATGAACGGCAGAATTACCTTGATAGAGCCTTAGCTTTGTATCAAAATGCCTTGGATTTAAGGGAAGGAAATCCCTTTGAGCAAGCTTCAACTCTGCACCAGATAGGTGTTGTTAAAGCAAAGCAAGGTAATTTCAATGAAGCCATTGAGATTTATCAGAAAGCCGTGGAACTGAAGGCGGAACAAGGTAATTATTCTAGTATGGCCATTACTTTGGCGAGGTTGGGTAAGCTGCAAGCCGAATGGCAAGGAGAATTTAAAACTGCACTCAAGAATCTACACCAAGCGGTTGACATACTTCAGCAGGCAGGCTCTTCTGAAGCACCAGCTGCCTGCAAAGTTCTTGCTACTGTTGAGGCATTGGCTAATGGGAATGGGGAATAGGGAATGGAGGCTGAAATCTTAACAAACAAGGTAACAGACAACTTGATTGTGGAACTGGCATCTTGTCAGTACTCAAACTCTAGGTTGGGTTGAACGATAGTGAAACCCAACATTCGTGTTACTGGCGTTGGGTTTCGTTCCTCAACCCAACCTACACTTAATACGAATGGAGGCTGAAATCTTAATAAACAAGGCAATAAACAACTTCATTGTGGAACTGGCATCTTGCCAGTTACCAAATTGTTGGATTCAGACAGGCTAGAAATCTGTTCTACAAGAGATTATTCTTTCTTGCTTTTACCTTCATGATAATAATGTCTTTTCAGAAAAATAAACGACATCTGGTAATAGTTGGATTTATTATCATAGTTATATTGCCCACATTACAAGATGTCATAACTAATGTAATTTCAAGTATCATTTTTGAAGAATATATCCAAGGGTTTGTTGATAAATATTTCCCAGACAAGAATTGGCTCTTCTACTTGTTTTTAATTGGCAGCATGATTATTATTGTTGTTATATCTATATTATTGCTTTGTCACACAAGTAAAGACCCCTCATCCACTGACAAAAAACAACGCCCGCTTGAAATCCAAGATGTTCCTGTTGCAATAGATACGAGGAAATTTAAAGGACGCCATCAGGATTTGGAAAAATTGCACCAGGGTCTTGAGAAAAGCAAGATATCTGCCATTTCAGGTCTGCCAGGAGTTGGAAAAAGTGAGCTAGCTAAACAGTATGCCCATAAGAAAGAATACAACAAAAGATATGAAAATATTTTTTGGATTAGTTCAGAACTAGCCGATAAACCTAGTGTTAAAAAATATTGGTCAGGTTTGTCAAAAACATCAAAACCAATACTCGTTATTTTTCATGATTGTTACAATTTCGAGGAATTAAGAAATTCCTTACCTAGCCAACGTTATATTAAAGTACTGATCACTACTCCTCTACTATCTCCACCTCCTGCTTACGTCAATTATTATCACCGACTCAAACCCTTATCCGAAGAAGCTGCGATCGCACTGTTGAAGTATAACCTTGAGCCTCAACTTCGTGAAAAAGTTGATACAGAAATAGGAGCAGCCAAAGCTTTGTGCAAGGAGCTAGGGTACTTACCAATCGCTTTAAAAGCAGCCAGTGATTTTATTCAGATTCAGCACCCTTTACAAAGATTCAGTGATTTAAGAGACTCGCTTCAGGCTGATGCGGGGAAATTCTCTGATATCAATCACAATAGTAACCTACAGATAATTGACCATAATACGCTTAGGATTTATAATCGGCTTTGGAATTATTTATCAGAAGCAGAAAAAAGACTGGCTTACTGTATAAGTTTCTTTGCCTCAGGTCACATTCCTGCATTTCTGATTGATGATTTTGCAAAAAATATCTCAAATTCCAATAATATTCATGATTCCCAAAGCCCACAAAATGGCTATAAAAACCTCTGGAGTATGTATCTCAAAACACCTCCAGATAGAGAAAATCAATCTCTTCAAGATTTAAAACAGGAGATAACCATAGTAGCATTACATCCTATCGTCAGGAAGTTCTTCAACCTTAAGCGAGAAGATTGGGTTAATCAGCTAGAAAATCCTGAAGGAGATTTTTGCTACATCATAGCAAAAATCTCCCGAGAGCTCCCTCAAGATCCCAAGCGTAATGGTATTACCTTAATGGAAGATTTAATTGTTCCCCATCTTGAAGTTGCCGCTACACTTATCCTCAAAAACCCTGACTCAGTAACCTGGTTCCATAAAACTGAGAATGATTACGAGGCAGTAACCTTACTTGAGCCCTTTATCGGACTAGCTAAATTCTATAAGCGTATCGGTAAAACCGGTAAAGCTATCAAATGGCTGAAAAGATGTGAAAGATTTTTAAGCAAACATCGTGGCAAAATAGATCGACTTTACACTCGTTGCCTATACAGTTTAGCTTACCTTTATAAGGAGGAAGAGTACTATCAAATAGCGCTTAATTCAGCGAAAAACAATCTAGAAAAAAATGATAAATTTACGGGTTTGATACATAAAAATTTTGGTCGCTTTTACTATAACAAGACCCATCCAGATTATCAACTGGCAACAGAGCAATTTCAAGCAGCTATAAGAATTTATAGCTACAACGCCACCTTATTGGGGCAGGATGAGCACCAAAAAATTAAATATGAGCGCCAAAAAATTATTTGCCAGTGCTATTTGGCTCAAGCACAATGCTGCTTACGTAACTTTAAAGCAGCAGACAAATTTTATGCCTCTTCCGAACTAGAGAGGTTTATAGAACAGCTGCAATCATCAGATAACAAACAGGATAAGATTGATTGCTCTAGAATTGAATATGAACGCGCAGAATGTTATCGCCTACGGAAGGATTTTTATCAAGGAGCTCAGCATTCTCACAAGGCTCTGAAAATAAGAGAAAAATATCTTCAAGATGAAACTGCTGTTGCTCAAAGTCTCATTCAGCTAGCTCAAATTACTAAAAGGCAAAAAAAATTTCGGAAAGCTGAAGGATATTATGGAAGAGCTTTAACGATTTATAAAAAAGATCCACAGATATCGAATGAATCATTGTCCAAGATTAAACAGGAATATGATGAGCTGCTGAGAGAAAATCCGCATCTTCATTTGTTCAAGTCTGTTCGTGATTTAATAGAGAAACAGTAAGGGTGACTATTGCCAAGGTTTGCGATCGCAATTCTCTATTCTCCACCAAGTATCAAACCCACCCCAGTCCTTGTGGAAGCAATCATTGTTAAAATATTCACTAGACAGGAAAAACTGAGAAAACATGGAAGCGATATTTACTCCCAACGAAGCAGCAGCCTTTGTTTACTTATCACCTAAACAGGTTTACCAAGAAATAGAATACAAAATCATTCAACCTGTTTCAGATTTACCTCGTCTTTCTTTTGCTGCTTTAGTTTATCTGCGTGCGCTTAAAGAAATTAATTTTGAATTTTCAGTTCAATATCGGACTGCTTTGTATCAGCGTTTAGTAAAAGCAATAGAAGAAAGTGCTTCAACTGTAGAATTTGCTAAATTTTTTAGCCTACAGCTCAATAGTATTAGTCAAGAATTATCAGAATTAATCTCTCAATTCAATGAGTGGAAACGTCATCTAGTAACTGATCCTAATACTATGGGTGGTCAAACAGTATTTCCTAATTCTCGTTTGTCTGTACATCATATTGGCAAAATAATCGATCGTGGAGAATCAATTCAAGTTATTCAAGAAGATTATCCCTATTTATCAGCAATAGACCTCAAACTTGCCCCTCTTTATTTAAAAGCTTATCCTATTCTGGGTAGATAAAAACAAGAATGAAGTTCTTAATTGATGAAGATATTTCTCCTAGTGTTGCTCGTACTTTATGCGAACAAATGTTAATTGATGCTGTAGCCGTTAGAGATAGAGGATTGTTAGGAGCCAGCGATAGAGAAGTTTTAGAATATGCTTTTAATGAGGATCGTATTGTCATTACTGCAAACGTTCAGGATTTCGAGAAATTCGCTCGATCTGTTGAAGTTCATGCAGGTGTTGTGTTGATTCAAGAAGGCGATCTATTGCGTAAAGAACAACTAAAAATTTGTCTAGAAGCGGTAGCATTGATCCAGCAAGAAATTACAGCAGCTAGAGATATGATTAATCGCGTGCTGTATATTTCTATTGATGGCACAAAAAAGTTAGAAACCTTACCCTAAATGCGATCACTTTTAACAATATTTTACTTTATCAATCAAGAAATGATGGATCAGCTCTCTCCACGTCACCGCGTCTGGTGCATCTGTACTAATTAATAATTTCATTCACAATTTAAATGCATAAGAGCTCCCCGCTCTGAAGCTCCTCTGCGATTAAATTTACCCAATTACCGGGAAGTACTTCCCTTCCTTCCATTCCCAGGCAATCCCCTCTGGATCTCTTGATTGACTCCACTGAGGCATGTCTGGAGTTGTTCGCATTCTTTTGAGTACTTTGTCAGAACACCGAAATCGCCGACAAACTTCTTTGACTGTATAGGGGCGTACAGAAAGAGCTTCTGAAGGTTGGCTGGGCGTAGTTTCTGTAACTGCCTCAACCGACAGTAGTTCGATTGAGTAACCTGAGAGTAGTTTACCCTGACTGTGTAATCCTTTCTCCTTGTGGTACTGAATAATCGACTCCCCTGCAAACCAGTCGAGGGCAGTTCTTACCCAATACCAACCGGGCTGCGGTGCTTTTTCCAAACAAATTTCAGTTTTCGTATCGCTAGGAGCAATCAAGTAATGGGTAGCATGGAACATACCTCGCTCAGGCTTTTGTGTCGCCGAGCCTTTCTTTCTCTTGGGCGAACATTTGAGGCAATATTTGGGAGGGTTACCTGGATAGCACTCCCGAGTAGTCATCTGCTCGCACTTGGCACAGACGAAGGTGAGAGGCTTGGTATAAATAGTACGACTATGAGCACGAACAATGAAAGTTTGAGAAGGCATTTAAATTTTAGTTTTACTGGAAAATGGATGCGGTACTTATTCTACCCTCTGTGAACTCTGTGCCTCTGTGGTTAATCCCCAAAAATTACCAAATAATCCCTCTCACTCCCAACTTGCCAACTGCTCACCAGTATGACGTAACAAGGAAGAAATTTGGCTACGACGAGCTTCAAAGTTCAATGCTGTCGCGATAAAAAAGATGCCAACAATCATTCCCACTATCCATTTAGTTCTGGGATAGCGGAAAATTAGTACCACTAGTTGATAGAAAGTTGTGAGTAGAAAAGTGATAGTCCCCACAAACAGGAAAGCTCGCACTCGCAAAATTAAGCCAGCAAAAATGGTAATAATACTAATGATTCCAGGGATGATGCCAGTTTCTTGATGATTAATCAAAGCAATAAAGCAAATAGTACCACTACCCAAAATACGCAGATAGTGACGTACTTCCCTCTGTTGAGATTGCTGCAAATACTGATCAAATTGAGCAAGGTACAGCAGTGATAATCCTAAAACACTTATATACCATAAAGGATCATTCAGCTGGAGATTGGCAAACAAACGGCAGAGCAACCAATCAATCAGCACCACACTAATATAGGTAAAGCGGATATTAGTATGGCGTAGGGCAATCCAACTATAAAATCCAGCTACTACTAGTAAACTGAGGTCAGATACTGCCTCAAGAGTTAGTAAAGCTGTGAAGAAAACTGTGAGTAATGGCAGTACAAATGCCGAACGTTTCCAGGGAACCTGGGGCCATCCCCAACTGCGCCAGGGTAGCTGGTACATCCCGTAAGCTACAATACAGGCAATAATAGCTCTCCACTCATCTAGTACCGCTAACTGAGTCCAAAGTAAACGAGCATAGAGGAAGGTTCCCGCAACTTCCATTAATCCTAGATACACCCACAAGTGAGATTCAGTAGTCTCTCGTACTAGGTAACGTCCTTGTAGTAAAGCATAACTAGCCAAAATGAGACTCGCTGCGATCGCAACTGGTGCTAAGCTTGGTATGATTTCCAAAGCTTTAGGAACCGACAGCACTATCAGCAAACTACCAATCCCCCAGTGAAGATGAGCTGTGATTTTGATTTCTGTAATACTAAGGTTGAAGAAAGTCTCATCACTACGGAAGTGCCAAAACCAGGCAAGGGAACGATAAGCTAAGGCGATCGCTAGGGCAACAACTGCTAGGATGATGAAACCATCAGCAGGATTTTCCCCTGGTGCCTGGAGCATTTGGTAAATCACTAGTTCATACCAAGCTAGGGAAATACCAGCAATTGCAAGGTAGGAAATGCCTTTCCAGTAAGTACGGCGACTACCGACAATTACTCCTGTTAAAGCTGCACCTAAAGTAAGGAAGCCGGTATAGGCAGTGAAATGAGGTAAACGGAAGCCGATGCCGAGTAGGGCATATAGTAAGGGTAATTCAGCAATACTAGTCAGTTGAGCCAGGGGAGATTGCCTTCTGCCTTCTTGCACTAGTAACCAATCTGTCAGGAGTAGGGTAAGCAGCCCCAAGATAATATTGGCAACTGCTAAGTCTAAGGTAGAACCACCAGCCAACAGAATCCCTTCTGCTAGGCTAATTTCTACTGCCCAAGCAACTGCATATACTGTAAGATTGCTAGGTATTCGCCAATAACGGTACATAATGGCACTACCAGTGACCAAAGATGCTATCAGATATTCCCAGTTAGTAGCAAACCCTCCTAAATAACCTCCGAGGAAGTGAAAAGTTAGTACCAGTAACTCCCAACAGCATAAACCAACTGCCCAACTATCAGCTGCCTGAGCATACAAGGCGGCAAGAGTACCAGGAAGTTGTTGTAAGTAGGTACGCAGCAGCCATAAACTAAGAATTGCGATCGCACCAACTAAAAACCAATCTGCAACGGCAAGGGGAGGTAATCCAGGAACCCCTTCCCAAAGGGACATTCCCAGGAAACTCAAAGCAAATCCCACAGTAATAGCCGCTGCCATTGGTTGCCGCCAATAGCGGGTATTAAACAACATCAATCCAGTAGCAACACCCAAGCTGACTAATCTGACTCCTGGTAAGAAAATTGTCAGCAATTGCGCCATCCCCAAAGCGAAAATACTCAAGATAGCTACTAACTTACGTCGGGGTTGAAGACTACGACTAGCAACCCAAGTCAGGGCTAAGGGAGTTAGCAACCACAATAATCCCCAATATTGCCATTCATTAGTTTCCAGAACTTGCAAACTTCCATAGTCATAAGTCTCATTCCACAACAAGACATGACTCAATCCCGATAAAGCTAAACCAAGATACCAAGCACTACTTTGCCAAATTCGCAGTGCTCTCCATCTTTTAGATTTGCGCCTATCCCTAACAGGGTGAACGAAAAAAGGAGTGGGAGAGGTTTTTTGAGTAATGAGTAATGAGTAATGAGTAATGAGGGTCGAAACTTTTGTCAAATCTTCTTCCCTTCTGTTCCCCTCCTCGCTCCCCTCCTGGGAGGGGCGGGGGTGGGTTGGGTTAGGGGTGGGTTCTGCCTGCTGCCCTCTGCCTTCTGCCTTATTTCTTGAAAGCCACTGTAAATTTCGTTTACCTCCCCTAACAGTAAAACCCCACTCTAATACCATCAGCCCAAGTAAAATAACCGCCCAGACAGGTTGAGTCAAATTGGGTAATCTCCAGTCAATTACTGAAGTTAGGGTTAGCAAGCCGGTAAGATGGGTCAAGTAGACCAAACCGATTCTAGTCGGAGTCCAGTAATGGGTAACAGTTGCTAGGGTAATAGTTGATAGGAACAAATTTAGCGATCGCAAAGTAGGATTGGCTAAACTAATCACACTCAGCACTAACCCAAAGCCAAAAGTCAGCCTTTCTGAAAAACGAGCTAACTTAGCTCGGTGTGCAACATAAATCCCCTCTGTCAATATCACCATGCCAATTAGATAGGGAAATAGAGCCAAACTGAGCAAAGTAAAGGGATAGTTTGCCGAATTAGTAACTTGGGTGAAAAAAGTAACTACTCCTTGCTGAAATTCCAACGGCAGCAATCGCCACACTAACCAGTGCGCCTGCAAACCAACCAGAAAAATCCCTAGCAAGTCACGCTGTCGCCAAAACCGTTGCAAGCGATTCCAAAAAAACCATAAACCCAATCCACTCACAGCTGTTGCCTGCCAGGGGAACGGTTCTTCTACTGTTACTAGCCAACCAATCAGTAGTAAAATACCACCAACTGTTTCCCAGACTTTAGATTGAAACGAGGGACGTGATGCGGGTGCGATACTACTCAGATAAGCAGTACTATCTCTCCCTCTGCTCCCCAACTCCCCAACTCCCCCAGCTCCCTCCGCTCCCCCAGCTCCCTCTGGGAATTGTCCTAATCTTGCTAATAACCAACCACAAATACCAATAGCTAAACCTAATTGGGTGATGGGCAATCCTTGAACAAAAATTCCCCTTCCTAAGAGTACAGCTAGAGCATAGATAACGATCGAGCTGCCAGTACGACTATCTATTAGGGAATTTGTTAATACTGCTGTTGAATTATCTGAAGTCTGAGCAATCCTAGAACCCTTCGGTAGAAGAATCGCTGCTGCTATCATACCCAAATAGACAGCCACTAGAGCTAATCCTTGCCATTGCCAACCCCAATGTAAGTAACTCAGCCATAACAGCAGAAAACCCCTTGAAGCGAGGCGTGAGGGGTCATTTCCCATAGTAGGATGGATAATAGTGATACCAGTCAAAGTCAAGGCAGCAGTTCCCACCACCAGCCATTCCAATGAAGGAGGAAGCACCAAGCCAAAGCTATCCATTGCCCAAAAATTTACTGGTACTAACAGGAGAGTCACCAGTTGCAATGTGTGAGCAGTTAATTGCAAATTCCGTTGTCTACCAGCCCACAAACTCCCAACCCAGAAAATAATTGTATAACTCCACAACACCCCATACTGTGCAGCAGCGGGAAAATTCTGCCATTGAGTAGCAGCCAGCACCCCAGAAGAGACAACTACCAGGAATACACCCAAAAACAATAGCCACCGAACACTCAACTCATCTATCAGAGACTCCCACATCTGGGTAAAAAGGGATTTTTTGGGAGTTCTAACCGGCGGTTGCTCTAATTCTGTGGGAGGTGATGCAATAACTTGAGGAACCGATTCAGTAGGAGTAACTACTGGCAACGGTAGGGGAGAAGCTAAATACCGTTGACATAACTGCCTCACTTTATCATCACTAATCAAACCAAGGCGCAACAAAGCATCTAAACCTTCGAGCAACTCTGGCTGCGATGTAGAGACAATAAGTTCAATCCGGAGGGTTCGGTTGGGTTGGGATGACATAATCTAACTAGGGTTTGCCTCATCGAGTCCATTGATTCGGGTTGTGAAGTAATGAATAATGAATAATGAATAATGAATAATGAGTAATGAGTGAATTACCCCTCGATTAGCTCCTAAATAGCGATCGCTTCTCTCTAATCTCTTGTTTATTTTTAACCAATCGATACAATAAAGTATAGTGATTTTTGAGAGTAGTAATGGTTCAAATAACAGAATATCTTTACATTGTTAGAGATGGGGAAATTCTAGGTGGTGAACCGATTATCAAAGGAACTCGTACACCTGTCAGAGCTATTGTTGAAACTTGGCGTATGGGTGTTGCTCCTGAAGAAATCCCCAAAGGAATGCCTCATCTAAGTTTGCCCCAAGTATTTGGTGCATTGACCTATTACAGCGATCATCAAGACGAAATTAATGATTATATTGAGCGTAATCGAATTCCTGACGAGTTAATTGATCCATTGGTTAGAGATTTGTGAATAGCTTTTTGCTCCGCTTATATCTAGATGAAGATGATATATTGCTTTTATTAGTTCAAGATAGTATTGCTGAAAAAGCATAAATTATATTAACAGCTAACAAGACTGAGGTTTTCAGAGTGTCATCAACTAAGCCAACCATTCTAGTTACTGGAGGAGCAGGCTATATTGGCTCCCATGCAGTCCTCGCCCTAAAACGTGTCGGTTATGAAGTAGTTATTCTAGATAACTTAGTTTACGGACATCAAGACCTAGTAGAGAAAGTTTTACAGGTAGAACTAATAGTCGGTGATATTACTGATAGAAACCTGCTTGATCGTGTGTTCAAAACCCATAATATCGCAGCAGTCATGCATTTTGCTGCCTATGCCTATGTGGGTGAGTCTGTCAAGAATCCAGGCAAATACTACTCAAATAATGTTGTAGGTACCCTAACGCTTTTGCAGGCAATGGTTGCAGCATCTATCAAAAAAATTGTATTTTCTTCTACTTGTGCTACCTATGGTTTTGTAGAGACTATGCCAATTAGGGAAGAGGAACCTCAAAATCCCATTAATCCCTACGGTGCTACTAAACTAATGGTGGAGCGAATTCTATCAGATTTCGATAAAGCCCATCAATTGAAGCATGTTTGTTTTCGCTACTTCAATGCGGCGGGAGCTGACCCTAGTGGTTTACTAGGGGAAGATCATCTACCAGAAACTCACTTAATTCCTTTAATACTGTTAACAGCTTTAGGTAAGCGGGAATCTATTTCTATTTTCGGTACAAATTATCCTACACCTGATGGAACTTGTATTCGAGACTTTATTCATGTTACTGATTTAGCAACTGCTCATGTGTTAGGCATGGAATACTTACTCAAGGATGGTAATTCTGATGTCTTTAATCTAGGCAATAGTAACGGCTTTTCCGTCAAACAAGTGATTGAAACCGCCAAAGCAGTTACCGGGAAGGCAATTAAAGTAGTAGAATGCGATCGCCGCCCTGGAGATCCCCCTTGGTTGGTTGGTAGTAGCGAAAAGGTTAGAAGAATCCTGGGTTGGAATCCTCAATATTCATCTTTAGAAGATATCCTTGCCCATGCTTGGCAGTGGCATCAACAGCGTCACGGTTAGTCATTTGTCATTAAAGAATCCGTTTCACTTTCCGAAACGAGCCTGACGAACCTTGTAGAAAGAAGATAGGCTAACTCTAGTAGTGTGACACGCCTAAAAATGTAGGTTGGGTGGAACGATAGTGAAACCCAACACTCGCGTTACTGCTGTTGGGTTTAGTTCCTCAACCCAACCTACGACTCTATAAAACATGCATCCTGCGTAAAAAGGGAAACTTATCCTGACAAGTAAATTGGGAATTGGGAATTGGGAATTGGGAATTGGGAATTGGGAATTGGGAATCGGGAATTGGGAATTGGGAATCGGGAATTGGGAATCGGGAATTGGGAATTGGGAATTGGGAATTGGGAATTGGGAATTGGTGAGTCTAAATATCTCTCTTGTCTCTCTTGTCTCTCTTGTCTCTCTTGTCTCCCCCAGCTCCCTCAGCTCCCCCAGCTCCCTCAGCTCCCTCAGCTCCCCCAGCTCCCTCAGCTCCCCCAGCTCCCCCAGCTTCCTCAGCTCCCCCAGCTCCTGCATCTCCCCCAGCTCCCACAGCTCCCTTAACTCCTTTAATTAATTAATATGGCAAGAGAATTAGCAATTACTACCCAAGGGCTTACCAAACAATTTGATCGACATATTGCCGTCAATGATGTCGAATTAGAAGTAGCAGCAGGGGAAGTCTATGGCTTAATCGGACCAAATGGTGCTGGTAAAACCACCCTCATCCGTATGTTAGCAGCGGCAGAGGAACCGACTACTGGCGAAATTTATATTAATGGCGATCGCTTATTGCGGGATGAAAGTAATCCTACCCTAAAGCGGCGCTTAGGTTATCTACCAGATGACTTTCCTCTCTATGACGACTTGACTGTTTGGGACTACCTAGATTATTTTGCTCGTCTGTATCGCTTACGGAATCCGCGACGCCGCCAACGTCTTCACGAAGTTTTAGAATTAATCCAACTGACAAATAAACGCAATAGCCTAATTTCGACCCTATCCAGGGGGATGAAGCAACGTCTGAGCCTTGCCCGCACCATTATTCATGAACCTATATTACTACTGTTAGATGAACCAGTATCTGGCTTAGACCCAATTGCTAGAATGCAGTTTAGGGAGATCATTAAAGTTTTGCAAGAAGCGGGGATGACGATTCTGATTTCTTCCCATGTCCTGAGTGATTTAGCGGAGTTGTGTACTTCCGTAGGCATTATGGAGCTAGGTTATCTGGTAGAGAATGCCCCACTCAAGGAACTGTACCAACGCCTGAGCCGTCAGGAGATTTTTCTGGCTACTCTGGGTAGTCTAGAACCACTACAGGCTGAATTAAGAAATCATCCTCTAGTGGCAGATTTGCAAGTTTCCCCAGCAACTAATCGGGTACGGGTACATTTTTCCGGAGGGCCAGAAGATGCAGCTGAGTTGTTGCGAGCGCTTGTTGCCGCTGGGATTCCTTTGACGGAATTCCACTGCACTCAAGAAGACTTAGAAAAGATTTTCCTCAAAATGGGGCATCAGCAAGCATCTTAAAGAATTTAGAATTCAGAATTTAGAATTCAGAATTGGGAATTATAAGTACTCCTGAACTTCTGAACTTCTTTGTTAAAAACACGGAGACTGGAATTAGTATGGCACTGAATGTAGTTAACCAACTTGGGGACTGGAATCCTCAGGTTTTTCGGGAATTTAAAGGGCGTCTTAAACCCCGCAATATCCTAGTTACAGTAGCAATTTCTTTGGTAGGTCAACTGCTGTTACTGATGAGTTTCGCGAGTCAGTTACCGGTTGTTAGCGACATTAATCCGGATCAGTATAGCCGCTATTGTACTGGTTCTAGGCAACAATATTCTAGCCCCAAGTGCCTGTTGGATGGCTCAAGTTTTCAGATTAACTGGCAGCTGTGGTGGCAAGATGTCTTCATCTGGTTGAGTCTGATTGGCATCTTTGCACTGTTAGTAGTAGGCACTTATATGCTGCTCAGTGATCTTGCCAAAGAAGAAAGTCGGGGTACACTGAACTTTCTACGCCTTACTCCTCAATCTAGCCAGAGCATTTTAGGTGGCAAACTCCTGGGAGTGCCAATCTTGCTCTATCTGGCAGCATTTCTCGCTTTTCCTTTGCATCTGTGCTCCAGTTTAGGGGGTGACGTCCCTTTGAGTAAAATGCTCTGCTTTTACTTGGTTCTGGGTACTAGTTGCCTGTGCTTCTACAGCATGGCATTGTTATTTGGCTTAGTAGGCAAACGCCTGAGCGGTTTCCAACCTTGGTTAGGCAGTGGTGCAGTACTAATATTCTTGTTCATTATCACCAATTTGCTTGAGCACCCTAGCTCCAGCCACTACCCAACAGACTGGCTGATGTTGTTTCATCCAGGGATTTTGTTGCCTTACTTGATTGATGCGAATTCTTTCAATCCTGTCAATATCTATAATAAAGGTGATTACTTGGGAGGACTGCTGTGGTTTAATCTACCCGTCGGTGCTAGATTTTTGAGTTTAGCTAGTTTAACAGTATTTAACTACGGTTTGTGGAGTTATTGGGCATGGCGAGGGCTCAAGCGCTGCTTCCACAACCCCACTACTAACTTATTCAGTAAAGGAGAAACTTACCTACTCACAGCTTCTTTTGAACTGATGATTCTGGGATTTGCCCTAAATCCTCATGTTCGGGAATGGAAGAATTATACCGATGGTATCTTTGAGAATTTGCAGATGCTACTGGTATTTAATCTGATACTATTCTTAGGACTAATCGCCGCCTTGAGTCCCCACCGACAAGCTTTGCAAGATTGGGCTCGTTACCGACACCAACACCGTGGTTCACGCAATAGAGGCTTATTGAAAGATTTGCTTTGGGGTGAAAAAAGTCCGGCCCTAGTAGCAATAGCACTGAATTTAGCGATCGCTTCAGTAATCTTACTGCCCTGGATCATACTCTGGTCTGAGAGCGAATTGAAAATACCAGCACTTTGGGCACTGTTATTGAATATCAGTTTCATCTTAGTCTGTGCTACCGTCGCCCAGTTGATGCTACTGATGAAAGCCCAAAAACGCTTAGTTTGGGCTGCTACCACTGTGAGTGGATTAATTATCTTACCGCCAATAATTTTTGGTTTTCTGTCAATGAATCCCAGTTATGAGCCTGCTGTGTGGTTATTTTCTGCTTTTTCCTGGACTAGTGTAGAATACGCCACTGGTATAACTGTTGGCTTTGCACTAATGGCTCAGTCTTTGGTAGTGGCAGTGTTGAACTTTCAACTAACACGAAGGCTACAAAAAGCTGGTGAATCAGCAACTAAAGCCCTATTGTCTGGGAATTGAGAATTGGGAATTGGGAATTGGGAATTGGGAATTGGGAATTGGGAATCGGGAATTGGGAATTGGGAATTGGGAATTGGGAATTGGGAATTGGGAATTGGGAATCGGGAATTGGGAATCGGGAATCGGGAATTGGGAATTGGGAATCGGGAATTGGTGAGTCTAAATATCTCTCTTGTCTCTCTTGTCTCCCTCAGCTCCCCCAGCTCCCTCAGCTCCCTCAGCTCCCTCAGCTCCCCCAGCTTCCTCAGCTCCCCCAGCTTCCTCAGCTCCCCCAGCTCCCCCAGCTCCCCCAGCTCCCCCAGCTCCCTCAGCTCCCTCAGCTCCGTGCTCAAAAATACGGAAACTGGAATTACTATGGCACTGAATCTAGTAAATCAACTTGGGGACTGGAATCCCCAGGTTTTTCGAGAACTCAAAGGACGTCTTAAACCCCGCAATGTCCTTATTACAGTAGCAATTTCTCTGGTAGGTCAACTACTGTTACTGATGAGTTTCACTAGTCAGTTACCGGTTGTTCAAGATCTTAAGCCAGTACATAATCGATATTGTCATGGTTCTGCCAAGCAGTATCATAATCCTCTCTGTGTACCAGACAGCTTAGGTCGTTTTCCGATTAACTGGGAGCTATGGTGGCAAGATGTCTTCATCTACTTAAGTATGATTGGCATCTTTGCTCTGTTGGTAGTAGGCACTTATATGCTGCTCAGTGACCTCTCCAAGGAAGAAAGTCGTGGTACACTCAACTTTCTGCGCCTCACTCCTCAGTCTAGTCAAAGTATTTTGGGTGGCAAACTCTTGGGAGTGCCAATATTGCTCTATCTGGCAGCAGTTTTAGCTTTACCTTTACATCTGTGGTCTAGTGTAGCGGGTAACATCTCTTTAGGTAAAATTCTCTGCTTCTACTTAGTTCTGGTTACTAGTTGCCTGTGTTTCTACAGTCTGGCACTACTATTTAGCTTAGTTAGCAAAAGGCTAAGTGGTTTCCAACCCTGGTTAGGCAGTGGTGCAGTACTGATGTTCTTGATCATTATCACCAATATCCTGCAAGACAATGGTTACAACCACTACCCAACAGACTGGTTGATGCTGTTTCATCCAGGGATTTTGTTGCCTTACTTGATTAATGCCAATTCTCTAGATCCTGGCGATATTTATAATCAAGGTAATTACTTGCAAGGATGGCTGTGGTTCTATCTACCCATCGGTGCTAAAACTTTGAATTTGATGAGTTTGATGGTATTGAACTACGGTTTGTGGAGTTATTGGGCATGGCAAGGGCTCAAGCGCTGTTTCCACAACCCCAGTGCTAACTTATTCAGCAAGCAACAGAGTTACCGACTAACAGCTTGTTTTGAAGTGATGATTCTGGGATTTGCCCTAAATCCTCAAGTTCATGAATGGATGAGTTATGCCAAGGGGGTGTTTGAGAATTTGCAGATGCTACTGGTACTTAACCTAGTCCTATTTTTAGGACTAATTGCCGCCTTGAGCCCCCACCGACAAGCCTTGCAAGATTGGGCTCGTTACCGACACCAACACCGTAATTCCCCCAACAGAGGCTTATTGAAAGATTTGCTCTGGGGTGAGAAAAGTCCAGCCCTAGTAGCAATAGCACTAAATTTAGCGATCGCTTCAGTCATCTTACTACCCTGGATCATACTCTGGTCTGAGAGTGAATTCAAAATACCAGCACTTTGGGCACTGTTGTTAAACATGGGTTTTATCTTAGTCTGTGCTACCGTCGCCCAGTTGATGCTACTGATGAAAGCCCAAAAACGAGCAGTGTGGGCTGCCACTACTGTGGGTGGATTAATTATCTTACCTCCAATAATTCTCGGTTTTCTCTCGATGTATCCCAATAAAACTACTGCTCTGTGGCTACTCTCCGCTTTTCCCTGGGCTAGTGTAGAGCATAGTGTTGGTATAAGTGTTGCCTTTGCACTAATGGCTCAGTCTTTGGTACTAGCAGTTTTGAACTTTCGGCTAAGAAGAAAACTACAAAAAGCTGGTGAATCAGCGACTAAAGCACTACTATCTGGGAATTGAAAATTGGGAATGTCTCCCTATCTCCCTATTTCCCCATTTCCCTATTTCCCTATTTCCCGTATCCCATCCTCTATAATCTGGAACAAAATCAAAAATGGATTCAAAACTTTTAAATCAACTGGGTGAATGGAACCCACAGCTATATCGAGAACTCAAAGGCAAACTTAAGCTCCGCAACCTGTTCATTATAGTTGGGGCTTCCTTAATCACTCAATTCTTACTCCTAGCAGTTGCCTATGAACAACACCTCCATGCATACAACTACCAATCTGGTATTGAGTGGGAGTTTATCTTCAGGCCTCTTAACTGGATGTTACCCTTCCTACTACTAGTCTGCGGCGTTTATCAACTCAGCCAAGATTTGGCTCAAGAGGAGCGAAAAGGTACCCTTAATTTCATTCGCTTAAGTCCCCAATCTAGCCAGAGTGTTTTGATAGGTAAAATACTAGGAGTCCCTGCCCTACTTTACCTGGGAATAGCTTTAACAATCCCATTACATATTTTTTCTGCCTTGGCTGCTGGTGTACCTTTGCCTTGGCTCCTAGGAATTTATACCCTTTGGGGAGCTGGTTGTTTCCTGTTCTACAGTAGCGCCTTCTTCTACACTTTGTTATGGAACACTCAAGGGGACTCTAAATCCATTGCTGGATTAGGGGGGCTTCTTGCCTTTTTTCTTGCATCTCCTTACATCAGCGTTATTGATTTTAGCTTCAAATTGTACAGCTCACACTCTGGGCTGGGAAACTGGCAGTGGTTCTTCTTACCCTTAGGAAATCAGGCAATTCCTGCTTATACCTGGGTAATGATTACCTTGAGCGTAGCCAGTTACTGGATTTGGCAAGCAGTCAATCGTCGTTTCCGCAATCCCAACGCTACCTTACTGAGCAAGACACAAAGTTATTGGTTAGTTGCCTGTTTTCAACTTTGGTTGTTAGGGTTTGCTGTAGTAGAACTCAACTCGCTTCCTTTAGATGTTCATCTATTTGTCGGTTTGTTCTTTGTCTTCTTTTTAAATCCTATCTGGTTCCTCATTCTCATCAAAGCTTTGTCGCCTCGGCGTCAAGCCTTACTAGATTGGGCTCGCTACCGCCGATACAACAGCAGTTCTAATCGTAAAAGCTTTTGGCATCGCCCCCTGATACAGGATTTGATTTGGGGTGAAAAAAGTCCAGCACTAGTAGCAGTTGGGCTCAATTTACTGATTACTAGTATTGTGTGGGTACCTTGGATCTTACTGTTACCAGAAAAAGTATGGAATGAAGGAGATTTGACAACTCACAAAGCCCTCTTCGGTTTACTCTTGACAATAAATTTAATATTGCTCTATGGCGCAATCAACCAACTAATGCTGTTCCTCAAAACCTCGAAACCGGATTTATGGACAACTGGCATCATAGTTACTCTGATTATCTTGCCCTTTTTCCTGGGAGGTATTCTGGGAATTGAACCACTGGAAATGCCTTTTTTCCTAATGTTTTCCCCTTTTCCTGTACTTGCTCTAGTTAATGGCTCAATTACCACAGTGTTCTTGGGTTTACTAGCTCAGTTAGGTGTTGTAGGCTTTTTAAGCCTACAGCTGACTAAAAAACTGCAAAAAGCTGGTGAAACTGAATCCAAAGCTCTGTTTTCAGGGAATCGATCTTTGTCTGCTAGCAGCTTGAAGTAGAAATACTTAGGGCTTGCTGAACAAGTGGTGATAACTATTAGCCATTAGCCATTAGCCATTAGCCATTAGCCATTAGCCATTAGCCATTAGCCATTAGCCATTAGCCATTAGCTATTAGATTAGTCATGAAACCACAAACTCAGCAGATTGTCGCCACCTTAGCCAACATAACAGATGACTTATATTACAGCTTAGTTGGGGATGAACCTTATGTAACTGTTTGTTGGGAAGTTGAAGAAAAAGGTGAGTTTTCCGTAGAAAACTTGCTGCTTGATAACAAAGCTCTTACTCCCTTTGAACCTGAATATTTTCTCCATCAGATTCAGCGCACTCAATCCCAACCTGTTATCGAGCATTACCAAAACCTCATTGCCTTACTCCAAGCTAACTTGTCAGAATTGACAATCTATAGTTATGGTTTTCCTCAACTACCAGAGGATTTGTTCAATGGAGATTTACCCATTGACGCTGATGAACTTGAACCCTTGCTAATTCCCCTGCTAATTGGTTTATCTCCAGCAGGAGAATGGATGGGCTTAGCTCCGAAACAGAAGCTGGGATGTAAATCAGCAGCGAGATTTGCTATTGGGGATTTAGCATCTGTTGGAGAAACAACCACCGCCCTAGTTGAGCAAATTCAATCCCTCACCTGTCAAATCGAGCATAAACTAAGCACCAGAAGTTGGAAACTGAAAAATTCTTGGGAAGTGGTGCTTACTGCTAGCCGCACCTCAATCATAGAAAAGTTATTGTCACAAGCTGGGTTCCTAAGTATCGAAGAAATCAATAAATTTTTGCGTGGTATTGAGGATGAAATAGAAGAATTTGCAGAAGATGAAGAATTGCCCACAGATTTACAGCAAAAAATAGAGCTTCGGGAATACTTTCAATCTCAGCTGCTCAATTCTAGGGTTTATAATCTTGACTACAATATAAGTGGCGAATCTTTTACAATTCACTACGCTTTAGGACAAACTGAAGATGGAGACTGGATGGGAGTAGTAACAGATAGTTTTACTTTTTGATGTCTCAAGTTTTATAGCAACCGCCAGGGTCATTAGGACATCAGATTAACGTCGTTTATTATTTCAAGTTAAACCTAGTGTCCTAACCGTTGTGGCGGTTGCTATACTAGGGCTTTAATTTCATCTGAGATTTTTATATTCCACATAACAGATGCTTGTTGGGTTTGGCTTTGCTTCACCCAACCTACAAGATTTGCGATCGCACTTTTTGAGATTTCAAGGCTGTATCGCGATTGCAACTGGTGTATTTTCCAAAATTAATATCTATAGCAATAACTTGCTGTTGGGTTGCGCTGCGCTCCACCCAACCTACATTTGCTAACATGTTTTTTGATGTCAACGATAGTAATTTACACCTTACAGGCGTACACTTATTCCATTATCCAAATAATAACCAAAAATAACCAAAATTACAACTAATAAAATATTGTCAGGATTCGGAAATTGCGTTTAGATCCTGACTGGCAGGAAGTTTAATCTGTAAAGTTTTCATGCAGAAGCAGCTTTAGCAGCATTGACTTTATGGCGCAATTGAGCGATTACGTCATTTGCTGCTAAGACATCTCCTTGCTCTGCCGCTTGTAATCCTGCATCAATTTTAGGGTAGTTTATTTGCTGTTGGTATCAGAAAGATTTCTTCTCTAATGCTAAAGATTATAACGACTACGGATGGTACTTTTAATATCAAGAAGGTAAGTTGCGAGCTCACTAAGACACCCTACAGGATAATGCGATCGCAGCCTTCCTTTGTGCTCTTTGTGCCTTTGTGGTAGATTCCCTCAAAACCCCAACCAAGTCCTAATTGTCATCAAGATCAATTCCTGCTTCTCGCAGTAATGCCTCTAAACGTTTAGCCCGTTGACGTTCCTGTTTAAGTTGTTTTTCAGCAACAAGAGCTCGGTTTTCTGTACTTTGCAACTGTTGCTGTGTAGCTGAAATCGTTTCCTCTGGAGTTAAATATCGCTTCCCCTGCTCATCATACCAATATAACCATTCTCTGGTAATTCCTTGATATGTTCCTTGTTCTTTCCCTATTCCTAAATTAATTTTAGCTAACCATACCGGTTCACCCTCTAATAATTGATATTCTCCTGCTTCCAGTTGATATACTTCTAAGCGAGGCTTCCTTTTTCTGAGAGGATTATAGATTGCATAATATAAAATTCCCAGTTGAGCATAATCTTGTTTCTTGTGAGAATATTCTCCTCTTCTGGTTTGAGAGACAACTTCTAAAACTAACAGAGGAACTTCTTTCTCTTCCCAGAGAACATAGGATAAACGTAAATCTGAATCAATAATTCTGGGCACTCCAAGACTGAGAAAACCATCAGGCACAATAGCATCTTCCTCTGGGTGAGAATATATGCCCATATCCACCCCAAAAAACCAATCCATTCTTTGGGACCAAATTAAGGCAAGAATTGCTTTGAGGAGTCCAGGAATTAAGTCTTGTAATTCGTTATCCACAGGTGTATCATCAGAATCAGGTAAATCTTCAGCAGAGGGCAAACATTGTCGAGGATTATATTTTAATAACATAGTTTCTGCGCTAATCTGAAAAGAAAGCAGCGTCATTTATCTTGCTCTATTTTAGTACAGGCTCCTGCGATCGCAGCCTTCCTTTGTGCTCTTTGTGCCTCTGTGGTAAATTCCCTCAAAACACCAACCGATTATGGTGCGTTACGCTATTGCTAACAGCACCGTACAAGATAAGGTAAACTCCCTTACCTATCAATCCATCATACTTCTAAAAAAATCTATAGTTTCCTTCAACGCTACAATAAAAGCATCAATTTCTGCCTGGGTGTTATAAAAAGACAAACTCGCTCTTGCCGTTCCAGTTACACCCAATAGACGATGCAAAGGTTGGGTACAATGATGACCAGAACGGATAGCAACACCTTCTTGATCTAGCAAAGTAGAAATATCACTAGAGTCGAGTCCCTCTACCGTAAATGCGGCGAGTGCAGCTCTACTTTTACTCCCTGTTTGAGGCAGGGGTCCATAAATTTGCACTTCAGGAATTTGGCTCAGGAGAGCGAAGAGATAAGCAGTTAATTCTTCTTCGTAAGCATGAATTTTATCCATGCCTAGTTCCCTTAAATAGTCTACCGCAGCACCAAGAGCGATCGCTTCAGCAATGGCGGGTGTTCCTGCTTCAAATTTGTGAGGTAAGTCTGCATAGGTGGAATGTTCGAGGAAGACTTCGGCAATCATCTCGCCACCACCGAGGAAAGGAGGCATCGCTTGCAGTAGCTCCAGTTTCCCATATAAAAAGCCAATTCCCGTAGGACCACACATTTTGTGTCCGGATGCCACCAGCCAATCACAGTCCATTGCCTGTACATTGATGGGCATATGGGGAACACTTTGACAGCCGTCGATTAGTACCTTAGCTCCGTATTGGTGAGCAAGGGAAATTATCGCTTCTACTGGATTAATGCAACCCAGGGTATTGGAGACGTGAACTACACTTACTAATTTGGTGCGCTCAGAAAGTAGCTGTTGAAACTGCTCAAAGTCAAATTCCCCAGTTGCTGTCAATCCCACATGTTTAATTACTGCTCCTGTCTTCTGAGCAATGATTTGCCAAGGCACCAGGTTGCTGTGATGTTCCATCACTGTGAGGATAATCTCATCTTGGGGCTGCAAGTTGTTCAAACCCCAGCTATAGGCAACTAGGTTAATTGCTTCACTAGCATTGCGGGTGAAGACTATTTCTTGTCGCGAGGCTGTATTAATAAAGGTTGCAACTTTATCTCTAGCTCCTTCATAAGCTTCTGTAGCTCTAGCACTCAGGCAATGAACTGCTCGATGGACATTGGCATTATCCTGTTGGTAGTAGTTTTGCAAAGTGTCGAGTACTGCTTTCGGCTTTTGGGAAGTAGCGGCATTATCAAAGTAAATTAGGGGTTTATCATGGACTTCCTGATGCAAGATGGGAAAGTCGGCTCGGATAGTATCGGCAAGGGTTCTTTCTTTAGCAATAATCATTGGGAATTGGGAATTGGGAATTGGGAATTGCTAATTGCTAATTGCTAATTGCTAATTGCTAGATTGACAGACAACTAACAACAAACAACAAACAACCAACAACCAATAACTAATAAGTTCTACAAGCAGTGCAGGAAGCAAGCCTTTTACGTAGGGAAGTAACGGGAATTTGAGCGAGGATTTCAGCTACGAAGGCATCAATTAAAAGGTTACGTGCATCTACTTCATTGATTCCCCGGCTTTGCAAGTAGAAGATTTCATCGGCTTCTAGTTGGCTGACGGTAGCTCCATGAGAGCATTTTACTTGGTCAGCGGTGATTTCTAATTGGGGTTTAGTATCAACTCTGGCTTTAGGGGAAAGGAGAAGATTGCGGTTAAGTTGACTGGCGTTGGTAAACTGAGCTTCCTGGGGAACAAAAACTTTGCCGTTAAATACAGCATGACCGCGACCGTCTACGATACATTTATGTAGTTGATTGCTTGTACTGTGGGGATGATTAAGAGCAACAGCACTATGGGTATCTGCCAACTGTTCACCGCTAATCATGGTTAAACCGTTGAGGGTGGTTTGGGTACCTTCCCCTGTCTGCCATACTTCTAAGTTATGGCGGGAGAGCTTGGCTCCTAAATTGATAGCATTGCCAGTATAGCGGCTATAACGAGCTTGAGCGATCGCAGTTTTGCCAATGTGAAAGCCATCAGCAGCTTCCCGCTGATTCCGGGTATGGGTAACTGCGGCGTTTTCCTCTACCCAAATCTCCGTTACTTGGTTGGTGAAGTAGGGTTTATTGATAGGAATATCGGGATAACCTTCGATATTGGCTCCGTAATCTTCAATTAGATGCAATTGGGAACCTGCTTCTGCTACTACAAGAGTGCGAGGCTGGCAAATTACCGGTACTTCTTCAGTCGTGGAGACAAATAGCAGATGAATTGGCTGCTCTACTATTGTATTCTTAGCTACCCAGACTACTGCTATATCTGTTAATCCAGCAGTATTTAGAGCGGTAAATACTTCTGAGGCACCTTGCTGCTTACCTAAATAATCCTCGAGGCGGGAGGTGTACTGGGAAGGTAACTCTGCTAAATTACCAACAAAGACTCCTGCTGGTAATCCAGTCACTGCTGATAGTTGGGGTGCATAGACACCGTTAATAAATACTAAGCAGCTTGCAGCTGTTTCCGGGAGAGTCAGGGAAGAAATATCTAATTGTTGCAGAGATGGGACAGATTGCGAATCTACAGCTTGGAATTGTACCTGCAACAGAGAAGACAAATCCGTAAAGCGCCATTCTTCTTGCCGTTTGCTAGGAATAGCTAACTCTTGTACGATCGCAGTAGCACTATTACGTAACTCTTCTAACCAATCTATCTTAACTACAGCCCCTTGGCGACATTGCTCTAACAATGTCGCGAGATAGGAGACTTCTGGTTTTACAGAAACTTCGATACTCATTAAGCATTCACCGCCTCTTCTTCCAACACCCAGTCATAACCACGGGATTCTAATTCTAGTGCTAGTTCCTTACCACCAGTTCTCAGAATACGACCCCCTGCCATCACATGCACAAAATCTGGCTCAATATAATTAAGTAGGCGTTGGTAGTGGGTAATCAAAATCATGGCATTTTCTGAAGTTGCCAGCTGATTGACGCCACCAGCAACAATTTTAAGAGCATCAATATCTAAACCAGAATCAGTTTCATCCAAAATCCCCAACTTAGGTTCTAACAGAGCCATCTGAAGAATCTCATTCCGCTTCTTTTCTCCTCCGGAGAAGCCTTCATTCAAACTCCGCTCCAAGAAACTAGGATTCATCTTGACAATATCCAGCTTCTCTTCTACCAAATCCTCAAAATCAAAGGTATCAATTTCCTCTAATCCCTGATACTTGCGGCGAGCATTATAAGCAACCCGCAAGAAATCCAAATTACTCACCCCAGGAATTTCCAGAGGGTATTGGAAAGCCAGAAAAATACCTACCAGGGAGCGTTCTTCCGGCTCCATTTCTAACAAATCTTGCCCTAGGAAACTTACTTCACCGCCAGTAACTTCGTAAGCTGGATGACCGGCTAAAACTTTAGAGAAAGTACTTTTTCCAGAACCATTAGGTCCCATAATAGCGTGAATTTCTCCCGCCTTAACTTCCAGATTGAGTCGATTTAAAATCTGATTCCCTTCCACCTCTGCCGTCAAATCCCGAACTGACAGAATCACATCACTACTTTCGTCGCTCATTTTTTCCTCTTATTCATAGTTTATTGAAAATTCCAATTAGCGATTACCCATTATCCATTAGCCATTGACAATTAGCGATTAGCGATTAGCGATTAGCCATTTACAATTAGCCATTTACAATTAGCCAATTAGCCATTAGCCATTAGCCATTAGCCATTAGCTATTCCCAATTATCCAACCGCTCCTTCCAACTTCAAGCTCAACAATTTATCTGCTTCGGCAGCAAATTCCATCGGCAACTCATTGAATACATCCTGACAAAAACCACTAACCATCATCGAAACAGCATCTTCTTCCGAAATACCTCTTTGAGAGAAGTAAAATAGTTGGTCTTCCCCAATTTTTGAGGTAGATGCTTCATGCTCTACCTTAGCGGTATTATTTTCTACCTGAATATAAGGAAAAGTATTTGCTTGGGCAGTATCCCCAATCAGCATCGAATCACACTGGGAGTAATTCCTAGCACCAGTTGCTTTAGGTCCAATTTTTACTAAACCCCGATAGCTATTTTTCGACTTACGAGCAGAAATACCCTTAGAAATAATCGTACTGCGGGTATTTTTGCCGATATGTACCATCTTGGTACCAGTATCAGCTTGCTGTAAGTTATTAGTCAGAGCCACAGAGTAAAATTCACCAATAGAATTATCTCCTACCAACACACAACTGGGATACTTCCAGGTAATAGCTGAACCTGTTTCTACCTGTGTCCAAGAAATTTTAGAGTTAACACCTTTACACAAACCCCGCTTAGTCACAAAGTTGTAGATACCACCTTTACCGTTTTCGTCTCCAGCGTACCAATTCTGTACTGTAGAATATTTAATCTCAGCATTATCAAGGGCAACTAGTTCCACGATCGCGGCATGCAACTGATTACTGTCATACATCGGTGCAGTGCAACCTTCCAAGTAGCTGACAGAACTCCCTTCTTCGGCAACAATCAGAGTACGCTCAAACTGTCCAGTGTCATTAGCATTAATCCGGAAGTAGGTAGACAGTTCCATCGGACATTTCACTCCTTTAGGAATGAAGACAAAGGAACCATCACTAAAGACAGCAGAGTTAAGTGCAGCAAAATAGTTATCTGCTACAGGTACAACAGTACCAAGGTATTTTTTCACCAGTTCTGGATGCTCTTGCAGAGCTTCTGAAATAGAGCAGAAAATCACCCCATCTTTCGCTAACTTCTCTTTAAAAGTAGTTGCCACCGAAACACTATCAAAAATCGCATCCACTGCTACATTACTAAGCCGCTTCTGCTCAGAGAGGGAAATGCCTAATTTATCAAAGGTTTCCAGTAAAGCCGGGTCAACCTCTTCTAAGCTTTTGAGCTTTTCTTTACTCTTTTTGGGAGCAGAATAGTAGATAATATTCTGATAATCAATTGGTGCATAGTTGATATGAGCCCAACTAGGCTCTTTCATTTTCTGCCATTGTCGATAAGCTTTAAGTCGAAACTCCAGCATAAACTCTGGTTCGTGCTTTTTCGCAGAGATCAGACGGATAATTTCTTCATTGAGACCACGAGGAACGGTATCAGACTCAATATCTGTAACAAAGCCGTACTTATAGGGCTGATTAACTAAGGTTTTGACAGTGGCAGTCATAGATTATATATGGTTAAGTGTGAACTAAGCTGAATCTCTAGCTAAGTAGAAGTTATAGGACATATGACAGTCTGATGTTTGTAGACGTACTATTGTACGTTGCTACACGATTAAAACAACACTTTTGTTGTTTAAGTCTATTGTAGGGTATATTAACAACAAAGATGTTGTCAAAGTCAAGTGGCATTTTGACCCTCACCTTGCAACACAACATGCACCCTAAATCAATGACAACCACTCAGTACCCTTCCACCAAGCAAGACATCTTGCAGCGCCTCCTGAAGGAGGAGCGAAGGACAGCTCAGGAGTTAGCAGAAGCGCTAAACATTAGTCCCCAAGCAATTCGGCGTCATCTGAAAAACTTAGAGAGTGCAGGACTAATTGAGCACCAACAGTTACAAGAAGGAATGGGACGTCCCCAGCATGTATATCAGCTTACCCGGAAAGGACGCGATCGCTTACCTAACCGTTACGGTGAGTTTGCAGTTTCTCTCCTCGATACCTTATCGGAAACTGTAGATAAGGAGCAATTCAGCACAATTTTACAAAAGCAGTGGGAACGCAAGGCAAAGGAATATCGCGAACGCTTGGGCAATGGTTCTTTGGAGAAAAGGGTAGCTAAGCTAGTGAAAATGCGGCAAGCGGAAGGCTATATGGCAGAGTGGCACACCATCAAACCAAAGGATAATAATGGCAAAATTGGCACTCATTATGTCATTGTTGAACATAACTGTGCTATTTCCCAAGTAGCTCAATCATTCCCCAGCGTTTGTGGTCATGAGTTGGAAATGTTTGCTGTTGCCCTACATGATTGTCATGTAGAACGCACCCACTGGCTCAATGATGGAGAACATCAGTGTGGCTATTTGGTTTATCAGCCAACGGAATGAATTTAGAATTTAGAATTTAGAATTTAGAAAATGTTTGTTTGTAGCAGCTACCATCTATTATTCTGTAGGTTGGGTAGAGCAGTAGCGAAACCCAACATCCACCTTCTGATTTGAGGAACCACAAAGACACAAAGTTCACAAAGGGAAGTTGAGAGTCAATCGAAAATATCAAATGTTTAGGGAGATGTGATTGCTAATACAATATCTCAGAACTTTTTCTGGGCTTCAGTGTGATCGCCTTTTATTTAAAAGGATTAATAATCGTAAGTTTTTTATCGAAAATCAAGCCATCTTGCATATCTTCAGAATATAGAATATCTACATTTATCGACAAAACAAGGAGTATTATTTTCTGTCATAAATATCTTCCCGATGAAGAAATTCTAAATTATCAACATAAATTGGATTTTCTAATAAATATTCAATCATATCGATTTCAGGTTCGGTCTTATTAGTTTTATTTTTTGCTTTGAATACTTCTACCATCGCTAGTATCTGTTGAATTTGCTCTGGCTTTAATCCTTCAAGATTAATATTTTGGATCATAATAAATACTTCTAAAATAGAACCTAATCGTATCATAACTTGATAGCGATCCCATTTCGCTGTAGGTTGGGGGTCGCGATCGCGAAACCCAACATCTACCATTAACCTTATGATTTAGAGTCAATCGAAGGAATCCTTACTCTATAAGTATTCTAAATTCTAAATTCTAAATTCTAAATTCCGCGCAGCGGTTAGCGTCCCTTTGCCAAGTCAGCATAAATAAATATCTCAACTCCCAATACAATCAGAAGTAGAAGCTCTACCAAGGATAGAATAGTAACTGCGATAGGAGGTTGGGGTACTAGAAACCAGAAAGTTACCAAAGCAATCGCACCTGAACAGACAAAGGTAATTTCATCTATAATCAATTGTTGAATTTTACGACGTTTGCGGTGTTTATCAGTACGGTGGGCAATCTCCCAACCAAAGATAGTTTCTACATCCGTATAGTTTGTATGTTCTTGGAGCTTCTCTACTAGCTTGTAGCGAATGTACCTGCCGATCGCAGAAATCTTCTCATCATTGACGATATAAGTCCAGCCCAAAATTAGACAAATCCAGGGAATAACTAAGAGGGCATAATTGTGAGATGGTTTGGAGAGGGCAAAGGAAATAACTGTGGCAAACAAGCCTAGGGTTACATAGAGCAGGTTGTCCCGAAAGCCAATCCGCTGAGCCTGTTCTGATTTGAGTTTGTCATACTCCTTCAAGAAAATTTCCAGGATTTGGTCTTTGTTAGTCATTGCCTTCGAGTTCCTCAAAGCCTGTATCTATTGTGACTTATCCAGTGAGGTTTTTCGGAATACACCTCAAACTATGGATATCTCTCTCAAGTCCCCATTTCCCAATCTCCCTATCTCCCGACTCTTTTTTTCGCTCACCCGGCATTACCTTAGTCCTAGGGGACGCGATCGCAGATAATTAAGTCTTGACCAATAATTGCTAATGACTAATGACTAAAACTGCATGGGTTTTTCCAGGACAGGGTTCTCAAGCTAAAGGCATGGGTGTGGAATTAATCAACTTGTCCTCTGCTTCAGAGAAGTTGGAGCAAGCTGAGGACATTTTAGGTTGGTCTGTTTTAGACATATGCCAGAACCACGAAGAGAAATTATCCCACACCCTCTACACTCAACCTTGTTTATACGTTATAGAAAGTATTTTAGCTGACTTCCTCTTAGAACAAGGTTACGTCCCCAATCTATTAGCTGGTCATAGTTTGGGAGAATATGTTGCCCTCTACACCGCTAGGGTATTTAGTTTTGAGGCTGGACTGCGCTTGGTTAAACGTCGAGCTGAATTAATGGATAGTGCTTCTGACGGTATGATGGCTGCCCTCATTGGTTTTAACCGCGAACAGCTCGACACTCAAATCCAGCAAACATCAGACGTTGTCCTCGCTAATGATAACAGTTGTGCTCAAGTAGTAATTTCTGGTACACCCGAAGCAGTTAAACAAGTCTTATCTCAAATTAAAGTTAGACGTGCCACCCCCTTAAATGTGTCAGGTGCTTTCCACTCTCCCTTAATGGCTAAGGCGGCTACAGAGTTTGAAACAGTTTTGGAATCTGTTCCTTTTGCAGATGCTCAAGTGCCAATACTATCGAATGTAGAACCCTTTCCAGCAGCTGAAGCATCTGTCTTAAAGCATCGCCTCCAGCGTCAGATGACTGGGAGTGTGCGTTGGCGGGAAATATGCCTGCAATTACCAGTAGAAGGGATTGAGCGAGTCGTGGAAATTGGTCCGGGTAAAGTCCTCACAGGTCTAATTAAGCGCACTTGTAAGGATTTGCTGTTAGAAAATATTAGTAGTCCTGATCAGGTGAAGACTCTATCTCTAGCAACTGCTAACTAAGCTCCTACTTGTAGCTCTCCAGAAAAAAGGCAGAGGGCAGAGGGCAGAAGGCAGAAGAGAAAAGAATGAAAGCTTGTTTGTTATCTTCTTTTTGGGGCGCTCTCCCTAAAGACGCTCATTACTCAAAAAAGCTTTCCCACACCTTTTTTTACCTCACCTGTCACTAAACCCGCCCCTGCAACTTGTTAAGTAGATTTACTGATAGTTCTATTGTGAGCAGAAATCGCGAACCATTTATCAATCTCATCTTCTACCACTATTTTAAATGGTCGGTCGTCAGCCCAGTCCTTCACACTTATCTTCGGGGTCGTATTTATGGTGCCGAACAAGTGCCCAAGGAAGGACCACTAGTGGTAGTAAGTAACCATGCCAGTGATTTTGACCCGCCGATTTTGTCCAATTGTGTGGGACGCCCAGTGGCATTCATGTCAAAAGAGGAATTGTTCCGCGTACCATTGTTGAAGCAAGGGATTCGGCTATACGGAGCTTATCCAGTGAAGCGAGGTTCAGCAGACCGTAGTGCAATTCGCTCTACTCTTGAATATATCTCAGCTGACTGGGCTGTCGGTATATTTTTGTCAGGAACCAGGACAGCTGACGGACGTATTCCTGATCCAAAATTAGGTGCTGCTTTGATTGCGGCTAAAACTAAAGCTCCCCTACTACCTGTCAGTTTGTGGGGCACTCAGGCAATTTTCCAGAAAGGTTCTTATCTACCGCGTCCTGTACCAGTTACAGTAAGGATTGGTCAGTTAATTGAGCCTCCTACTTCAACAAAACGGGAAGAATTGGAAGCTGTAACCCAACATTGCACAGCAGCGATTCATAAACTACACGACTTAGGGCGGTAGGACCGCTGCGCGGAATTAAGAATTAAGAATTAAGAATTAAGAATGCTTATAGAGTACTGAGAACTATAAGGCAACAAAAAAGCCCAGTTACCTAAAAGCAACCGGGCTAATCATTAAGTTATCTACCTAGAAAAATTGGATTACCTCAATCTGATTAAGCAGCTGCTTGATCAAGGTTAATTTTGACAACTTTGTTCTTCTCTTCCTCCGCCTTGGGTAGAGTTAGATTCAAAACGCCATCTTTGTACTCTGCGGTGACATTAGTGTTTTGAATCCGAGCAGGTAAGGGAATCAAGCGCTCGAATTTGCCATAGTGGAACTCTGAGCGGATAACCTCGTTGTCAGAGGGCTTGGATTCTTCTTTGCGCTCACCACTAATGGAAACAGCATCTTGTGTGACTTCCAGATTCAAGTCTTTAGCTTCTATTCCTGGAATTGCCAGCTTCAGCTGGATAGCATCTTCAGTTTCGGAAAGTTCAGCTGCTGGGACTTTGGGGAAGCTACCAAAATCTCTCCAAGTTATTGGTGTTCTAGATTCATCAAATAGGCGGTTGAATTGTTGCTGTAGAGTATCAATTTCTTTCCAAGGATTGTAACGAACTAACATCATAGTTTTCCTGCCAATAAGTAGTGTTTGAGTGAATCAGTTAAGCTTTTGGTTTTTGCTTACAGTTCTTATCTTAGGGATGTATAAATCTATGCCAATTCGGTTTTATTCACTAAATTGATAGTGATTGCCGCCCTGAAGTTTTATCTAAATTAAAAGGGTAGTGAACCGAATCAATTGTGTTCGGTATGCTCCGCAAAGGTAGACTTGACATGGAAGCATTTCTAGGTGTTAGGTGTTAGGTGTTAGGTGGTAGGTGAAATGGTTATCAACAACAACGATGCCAAGAAAATGAGCTTCTATAGCCAACAACCTTGCACAATTGCAGAAAATACCGCTTGCCTTACATGGATAATCACAAAAAGCGACGGGGAAGCCAACTCCTTAAAGGGGTTGAAGGAAATGTCGTCCCGCCGCGAAAGTCATTCTCATTACTCATTACTCATTACTTCAAAACCCGAATCAATCGACTTTTTCAGCAAGCCCTATTTAGGGCTTGCTGCATAAGTGTGGAAGCCATGCCAGACAAGACTTTCAATCATTTATTTACCCCAAAAAGTCCAAGGTTTTTGAGCCCATCGATACAAAAACCTTGTACTTTCATGGGAAATCCCTGAGTAACCTTGGAGAATGGAAGTGCTCAAAACGAGCATAAATGCTTCATTCCTTCTTACTTGTTACTTTTTACTTGTTACTTGTTACTTTTTACTTGTTACTTGTTACTTATTCAGCAAACCCTATTTAATTGAGTGTTGGGTTCGCATTCACTACCCTGGATTGGGTAAAATCTTTCTAATCCTCTAGAAGTAAATTAGCTATGCCCCGCCCTGCTCTCATCACTACTGCCCTAATCTCTAGTCTTCTTGTTTTGGCTTTGAGCAAATATCAAGAACTTTCAGCGTTTGCTCAAGATCTTCCAGCCTGTGTCAAAAGCGATTGTGATTGCGATGATTTCAGTAACTGGCAAGAGGCTAAGAAGGTTTTCGATGCTTTCCCAGATGATAGGTTCGGGTTAGATGGAGATGGTGATGGTATTCCTTGCGAAAACCTTCCTAGTGCGCCAGAAGAAGGAAATTCTAGTTCTAGTAAGAGTATGAGTCTGACACCAGCCTCTGTCTCATCACCTTAGCCAACTTCCGACAATTCCAATGGAGACTGACTTCCAACTCTTTGGTAGAGCAGGAAAAAATTAAAAAACTTTAGAACAGCTCATTTATAAATCAACTCTAGCCAAAGCGTCCACTTACGTAATCCCTAGTTGCTTCTTGCTGAGGATTTTGGAAGATATTTTCTGTTAAATCGTACTCTACTAAGTAACCTTGCTTACCATCCTTCTCTGTAGCTTTGGCATTGAAAAACGCAGTCATATCAGCTACCCGCGTTGCTTGTTGCATGTTGTGGGTAACAATAACAATCGTATAATTTTCCTTGAGTTGGTTGAGCAATTCTTCAACCCTTAGAGTAGAGATTGGATCGAGGGCAGAACAGGGTTCGTCCATCAGAATAGCTTCAGGTTCAATTGCCACAGCACGAGCGATACACAAACGCTGTTGTTGTCCACCAGATAAAGACAAGCCACTTTGTTTGAGTTTGTCTTTGACTTCATCCCACAAAGCTGCTTGTTTGAGTGAGCGTTCTACCAAATCATCCATATTACCCCGATAGCCATTAATCCGGGCACCGAAGGCAATATTGTCGTAAATTGATTTGGGAAAGGGGTTAGGCTTTTGGAACACCATACCTATACGACGACGTACTTCTACTGGATCAATACCTTTGCGGTAAAGATCCTCTCCCTTATAAGTGATCCTGCCTGCAACCCTTGCCCCCTGTACCAGATCGTTAAGTCGATTCAAACATCTTAAGAGGGTACTCTTACCACAACCAGAAGGTCCAATAAAAGCAGTAATTTTGTTTTCAGGAATATCCAGGTAAACATTGCTAACTGCCTCAAAGGAGCCATAGAAAACTGAGACATTTTCAATCTGGAACACTGCCTCAGTAGCAACTGCGTTAGAAGAATGAGAAATCATGAGAGTTAAGTTGTATTGGTTAATGTGAAAAGGTATTAGGTATTAGGTGTTAGGTATTAGGTATTAGGTGTTAGGTGTTAGGTATTAGGTGTTAGTAAACCTATTCTTTCTGGAATCTATTACGTAGCCAAATTGCTGTTGCATTCATCGACAATAGCACTGTCATCAACACGATAATGCCAGCAGCTGCGGCTGTGTGGAATTCTTCTTGGGGACGGGAAATCCAATTGAAAATTTGAATTGGTAAGGCGGTGAAGGGGGTGTGCAAACCTTCTGGAGATAAGGGGGGTAAGAAAGCAATAAAGGTTAGAGCACCAATAGTGATCAAAGGTGCAGTTTCACCAATGGCGCGGGAGAGGGCAAGAATGGTTCCGGTTAGAATCCCTGGAAAAGCTAAGGGCAGAATTTGCTCTCGAATTACTTGCCACCGTGTTGCACCTAAGGCAAAACCAGCTTGGCGCAGGCTATTAGGAACAGCTCGTAGAGCCTCCCTGGTTGAGACAATTACAATTGGGAGAATCAACAGACTTAATGTTAAAGCGCCTGTAAGGACGCTGCGACCTCCTGTTATTGGCTCCAGCAACCGCGCAAATACAGCTACCCCTAACAATCCATAAATGATTGAAGGTACCGCTGCTAGGTTGTTAATGTTAATTTCAATTATTCTCGCATACCAAGTATTAGCAGCGAATTCCTCCAAATAGATCCCTGCGCCAACTCCTAGGGGAAAGGTGATTATCGCAGTCAGTGTCATTAACCAGATAGTACCTACTAAGGCAGACTTAAGACCAGCTTGATTTGGTTTGCGAGAGGGATATTCGCTAAGTAATGTCCAATCTAGCCGAGGCAAACCATCGATGATAACATCGATCATTAAAACGACTAGGATAAGAATCCCAATAATAACTGCTGCCCAACTGGCGATTTCAAAAACCCGGTCCCATCTATAGCGCCGCTCAAGGGCTAAATCAAAGTTTTGCTGTCCTCGTATGGAACTCTTGGGAGAGCCTGGAGAAGAATTTTGAGTGGTCATTCGTATTTTTGTTGAAAGCGACGGACAAACCAGAAGCTAAAGATGTTTAAAGCTAAGGTAATTAAAAATAAGCTCAAGCCAACAGCATAAATGGTTTTATAAGCAAGGGAACCTGCTGCAGCATCCCCTAAACTCACTTGCACAATAAATGCTGTCATCGTGGCGACTGGCACTAGAGGATTGAGGGTAAGAGTGGGATTTTGACCAGCAGCAATGGTTACAATCATAGTCTCACCAACAGCCCGGGCAACTGAGAGGACAAAGGAAGACACAATCCCTGATAAAGCTGCCGGTAGAACAACTCCCGTAATCACTTCACGCTTAGTTGCTCCTAGGGCGTAAGCTCCTTGCCGAAGGCTGTTGGGAACAGCATAAATCGCGTCTTCACTCAAGGAAGCAACTGTTGGCAGGATGGCAACACCCATTACTAAACCAGCACTTAAAGAATTGAATGGTTCCATCCCTGGGATGAAGGAACGAAGGACGGGGGTTACAAACAGCAGTGCAAAATAGCCATAGACAACCGTAGGTACTCCTGCTAGGATTTCCAGAGCAGGTTTGAGCCAACGACGCAGATTTTTAGGTGCATATTCACTTAAGCAGATCGCTGCTAATAAACCCAAAGGTAAGGCAACAAACATCGCGATCGCAGATGTCATCAATGTTGCGCTAATGAGAACAAAAATACCAAACTGGGGGTTGGTAAACAGAGGTGTCCATTCAGTATCTGTTAGGAATCGCCCAAGGGATATTTCTTCAAAAAAACCAAAGGCGTCAACTACCAGTGTTAAAACAATGCCAAAGGTAGTTAAGACAGATACAAGGGCAAACAGTGCAAAGATGCCTACGACTCCTCGCTGTACCCATTTATTTAGGGTACGGTTTGGTTGCCACATTGGGTTCCGATCCGACCGTTCAAAAGGTGAGGAACTGTTACTCATGAAAAGTAATTTTAGGTTAAAGATAATTCTTAGGCTAGCTTCTCTGGGCTAGCCTAATTTAGCACTCGCCCTGAATTAGTTTCAGGTAAAAGCACTGTAGGAATGAGCAAAACTGTGAAATATTGCTGAAACAGGTAGTTTAATCTCTGTTGGGACAAAAAGCCCTATTTTCATTGTTAGCATTATTCTTCCTTAATGCCTCCAGGAACTGAATAACTTCATCAATTCTTTAATTTGCTTGGTGTTTTTTTTTGCACAATCTTTAATTTTTAGTCAATGTTAGGTATCGATTTAAGCTATAATACAACCCCTTCCAATGTTCCGGTGAGGAGCCTGAACATTTTGAACGTTAGTCTTACTCAGCTTTCTCTTCTTTTCCCAAAACCTCTTTTAGGTTAACGCCTACTGTAGAGCCACCGTCAAAGACACTGCCAGTCTTCTCATCTTCAAAGCGAGTTTGTACTGCTGTGTAAATTTCCTCTGCCATCGGAATGTAACCTACCTCAGACACTAGATCTTTGCTGTCTGTTGCTAAGTAAAAATCAACAAACTCCTTGACTTGCGGGCTAGCGATCGCTTCTTTCCTGACGTAGATAAAGATGGGACGAGCTAGGGGTTGGTAAGTACCATCATCAACAGTTTCTGTACTGGGGGTAACACAACCTTGACCGTTGCTGTCATCACCATCATCAACTTCAACAGCCTTCAGTTTACCTTGATTTTCTTCATAATAGGCTAAGCCAAAGTAGCCTATTGCCCCTGGATCATTCGCAACTCCCTGAACGACTACATTGTCGTCTTCACTAGCAGTAAAGTCACCTCGGCTTGCACCTTCTTCACCATTAATAGCATCAGTGAAATAGTCAAACGTACCGGAGTCGGTCCCGGGACCGTAGAGGCTCAGCTTTTGATCTGGGAAATCATCACGAATTTGATTCCAGTTATCAATTTTATCCTGAGCATCAGGTTCCCACATCTTGTTCAGTTCTTCTACTGTCAAGCATGCCGCAAAGTCATTTTCCGGGTTGACAACCACAGAAACGGCATCGTAGGCAACTGGAAGTTCAACGTACTCAATGCCAGCTTCCTGGCAAATTTCTATTTCCGATTTTTTGATGGGACGAGAAGCATCAGAAATATCAGTTTCACCAGCACAGAATTTTTTGAAGCCACCCCCGGTACCGGATACACCTACCGTGATCCTAACGTCAGGATTGGCTTTTTGAAATTCTTCCGCCATTGCTTCAGTAATAGGAAACACCGTACTAGAGCCATCTATGGCTATATCACCAGACAGGTCAGAACCTCCTGAGGTTGCTCCTTGCTCACCACCAGTTGTATCTTCAGATGTACTGCTAGAATCTCCGCAAGCAGCTAAACCGAGTGCCAGAGCCACTGCTGAGATTGAAACTGCTAAGCGAGCTGAATTGATTAACTTAAGACCTAAAAGCATTGCTTATTGAGTGTCCTTATTTACCGAAGTTAAACTTTTGTTAGGATACCGCTTAATCGTAAAGAGAAGGTTAAGAAAATTGGCTTTTCTCTTCCTTTAATGCTAGCATCTCTGGTCACGTCTTCTGGGAAATAAGTTAACTTACTTCAGTTCAGTAGGAGACGGGAGGCTCCCCACACCCGATGAAGAAAAGACACAAATCAAACCCTCTTCCCTTCTACCTCCTCCCTCGCATCCTGCCTCCTGCAAGAGTGTTTCTGAAGAGCTCCCCAGGAGCGCTTCGCGCCCCCAATTGAATGGGAGAAACAATTCTCTTCCATTAGCAATTAGCAATTAGCCATTAGCCATTAGCCATTAGCGCATGAGCCATTAGCGCATGAGCGTGTTTTTAATCCCAGTCATTTTGCTGTTCAATCACTCCAACTAGGGATTGTAAATCAAAGTCTCGGTCATAACCGCTCAGACAGATACCGGAACTAATAACAGTCAACTCATCCTTATCAATAGCTGAAGTATGATGCTCACCATTACTAGTAGTCCATTCTACTTGCCAGTACTCACCGCGATCGCGAAATTCTCGCAGCTCACCACCCCCTTGATGTAAGGCTCGCCGCAGCCGTTGTTCGTCTCCCTGTGCTTGTAATTCTATTTGTCGTCTTCTTCTCCTGCTTGGGGTTTCCCGTCTTTCCCTGACTTGACGGCGGTGTTGCCTGCGCTGCTGATAAGCTTCTGTTTGTTGCAAGGCAAGCTCATAGGTAGTACCCATCTCCGGTGTCATACCCGAAAAGCGGACATTTTCTGGCATCGTTCCTTGCTGTAGTTGTTCTCTTAGCAGTTCTGCTGGCTGGGGTTCGGCTCTTCTATCAATTTCGTCAAACCACCAGGCACTGCCGTCAAAACGGGCAATTACCGGCTCAAAGGCAATAGCTTCTGTTACTAGATGTACTAGTACTGGTTTGACTGTACCCAGACGCTGCTGCATATCAGATTCATTCATCGGGTAAGCTAACCAACTTTGTCCCCGCAAAACATGAGCTAATCGCAGGCGCAGAGGTTTGAGCAGCTTGAGGTATTCTGCCAGTTGCGGCAAATTGGGTTCTTCGACTACCTCAGCTGTTTTCTCATCTATTGGTTGAAAGATGCCCCATCCTTCAAAATCTGCTGGTTGAGGGGTAAAAGTATAGATCATGTTTGCTACAGAAGTGCGCACTGCACCACCTCGCACACAGGGGGCAAGGAATTCGGTTGCACTGAGCTGAGCTTCGGTGGCAGCAATTTGGTTGAGGAGATGGTGGATATCTGTCATGAGTTTGCCCTCATACTCTCGAGAAATACGCTCAAAGCTAATGGCTAATGGCTAATGGTTAATGGCTAATGGTTAATGGCTAATCTCTGAATAAACACCGAGTCTTCGAGTCTGGCAATAGGTAAGAGAATTGTTTCTCCCATTCAATTGGGGGTGCCAAGCGCTCCTGGGGAGCTCTTCAGAAACACTCCGAAGGAGTGAGGGTGTAGGGTGTAGGGTATCAATTGTGGAACTGGCATCTTGCCAGTTACAAGAAACGCCTTAACTCATCCCCCGGCTAAAGCACGGGAGATTTCGTGTTATTTGTTGTTGGTTGTTAGTTGTTTGTCAAAAAACAAAAAACAAACAACCAAGCAGCGGGCAGTTATCCCTCCCATCCCTTAAGGAATGGGCTTCCCGCCGCTTTCGGTGAGGCGCTCATTACTTTAAAACTCTTTCTCAATGGATTTACAGCACTTTGCAGCTTAATGAGGTACATCTTACTTCTGCCTTCTGCCCTCTGCCTCCTGCCTTCAAGCGACAAATTCTGTACTTCACTTAGATGAAAACCGCTGTATTTTAGCAAGCTATATTGAGTTGATGGTAACACCCTGCCTAAGTAGACGCGAGGGTAGAATACACTCTTACATGAAAAATATCTAACTTTTTTTGGGGATACCTTACAGAAAATTATTGAATTTTGGATTACTTCGGAGTTCTTTAAGTACTTGCTTGATCTCCTGGGTTCGATCTTTTTTCACAATCAAGGTTGCATTGCGATCGCGTACCACAACCACATCCTCTAAACCAATAGTAACAATGACCTCCTCCTCACTACTAGAGTAAAGAATAGCCCCTTCTGTATCTATGCCTACATGATTAGCTAATTCCACATTTGGTGAATCCCCATTAAGCAGCCGCTCCAAGGCATTCCAGTCCCCCAAATCGTCCCAACCAAAGGAAGCTGGTAAAACGTAACTCAATTGCGTTTTCTCCATCAAAGCATAGTCAATACTCTTCTTCGGGAGCTGAGGATAAGCAGCTACACCTTGTTCTTCTAAAGGACCAATAATTTCCGGTGCATGGGCGCGTAATTCGGCTAAAACCACCTGAGCACGGAAAATGAACATCCCGCTATTCCAACTAAATTGATTAGTAGCCAGAAAGCTTTCAGCAGTCTCTCGGTCAGGTTTTTCAGTAAATTGACTGACTTTGTAAATTGGTAATCCTTCAAGATTGCCGAGCTTTTCTCCTTGTTCAATATAGCCATAACCGGTAGATGGGTGAGTGGGGGTAATTCCCAGGGTCACAATTGAATCTTCTGCTGAAGCTAGCTTAGTAGCAGCTTCAATAGTTGTGTGAAAAGCCTGTTGATCTTGAATCCAATGATCAGCTGGGAAAAAGCCCACAATAGCATCTTCCCCATAAGTTCGGGCAATTTCCAGGATTGCCCAAGCAACTGCAGGTGCTGTATCCCGTCCCTCAGGTTCTGCCAACAAGTGTTTTTCTGGTAGCTGGGGTAACTGTTCTTGAACCCCTTGAGCCATACTAGCTGAAGTCACAATCCATAACTTCTCAGGGTCACCAGATAACTTGCTCAGGCGCTCAGCCGTTGCCTGTAAAAGGCTCTTACCGCTCCCATCTAAACTTAGAAACTGCTTTGGTCTATATTTGCGACTCAAAGGCCAAAAACGCTCTCCTTTGCCACCAGCAAGAATCACAGGTATCAAGGGCTTATCCATTACTTGCAGAGTTCACTTAACTTCATTTTCAGCTACATCCTAGCCTTACTTTTCTCATAAACCAATTTCTAACTCTGCGGAGATTAATCGATAAATACTATCAGTTCCTGGAGACTGAGGTTATAATCCTCCTTGGGATTTCAGAATTATAGATACTCTACGCACAAATTGCGTTGATTTTGGTGAGGTGAGGGTGAAAGAAGGCGTTAAAGGATTCCGAAGAGACTTGGGAGTCGAATCTTCCAACGTTTCTAGCAATTATCAAGAAAATTGCGATACTGGTGTATTTGTTGTAGATAATAGTTCTGCCTCATCACAACAACCACCACCCAAAACTGGTAAAGTGAGAAACTCTCATCTCAACTCAAGTAAAGGCAATTCCAATACTCTTCCCTTTGTTCGGTGGTTTTTCTGGAGTGCTGCTTTTATCCTGACAGCGATGATTTCTGCTGCTTTAGGAGCAACTTTAGCTCTAGTTACACCCTTGTCTCCTTTAATCGTAACGAATCAAGGAATAGACTCTGAGAGCAGCCGGTGGCGTCGTAACTTTCAGTATGACCTAGCACGACCGGTTAATATCCTGGTTATGGGCATAGACCGAGTTATAGATGCCCCTAAAGGTTCATCTGAGGCTCTAGCAGGTCGTAGTGATACAATGCTGCTCTTGCGGCTAGATCCGACAGATAACTCTGTGAGAATGCTCTCAGTACCACGGGATACCCGAGTCGAAATTCCCGGAATTGGACTCGCCAAAATTAATGATGCTAATGTTGAAGGTGGCTCAGCTTTAGCTGCAAGGGTTGTCAGTCGTACTCTCAACAATGTGCCGATTGACAGATACGTGCGGGTAACTACTGATGCTTTTCGGGAATTAGTAGATCTAGTCGGTGGTATTGAGGTTTTTGTACCCCAACCCATGAAATATACAGATGTCTACCAAAATTTAGAAATTGATTTGGAGCAGGGGTGGCAAACCTTGAATGGGGATCAAGCAGAGCAGTTTGCCCGCTTTCGCCAGGAAAATGGTGATATTGGTAGAGTACAGCGGCAGCAAGTGCTCCTCAAAGCTCTGCGGCAACGTCTAGTGAGTCCAACTGTGTTACCTCGTTTGCCTAAATTAATTCGGGTAATGCAACAGTATATCGATACTAATCTCAGCTTAGAAGAAATACTAGCGCTCGTCGGCTTTAGTCTTGAGCTAGAGCAAGATGACTTCAAAATGGTTCTTTTGCCCGGTAGATTTAGTGTTAAGGATGAATATGAGGCTAGCTATTGGTTGATGGATCCTTTAGGGCGAGATCGAGTGGTACGTGAATATTTCCAGCAAACCTCAGAGAAAACTAATACAGATACTCGCCGTTCCCCTAATCAGGTGCGCATCGCTATTCAAAATACTACTGACGATCCCGAACTTAGTAGCCGTGTTGCCCAATATTTAGCTGAAAAAGAATTTTATAACGTCTATTTTGTCAAAGACTGGCCTGATGAACTGCGCCAGACTCAGATTATTGTCCAACAAGGAGACTTGGAAGCAGCAGCTACTCTAAAAAAAGTTTTAGGACTTGGTAAAGTAGAAGCATCTTCTACTGGTGACTTAAGGTCTGAATTAACGATTAGGATCGGTCAAGATTGGTTAGATAGGGAGTTTTAGGGAATTTAGAATTTAGAATTTAGAATTTAGAATTGGTCAACAAACAAGTGCAACTTTTTAAGTTAAAAGTGATTAAAACCTTTATTCTACGTTTAGTGGGACTAATTTTAGTTCTTAGTCTGGCGTTGCTTTGGGTAATGTTAAGTGCTACTCCTGCCTATGCTCAGATCAAAACTGTTAACTATACCTATAGTGATTTAAGCGATCGCGACTTTTCCAATGCTGACTTAGTAGGAGGTGTTTTTGCTGCAGCTAAGATGCAAGAAACTAACTTCCAGGGAGCTAACCTAAGTAATTCTATTTTTACTAAGGGAATGTTGTTGGGAGCTAATCTGTCAGGAGCGAATCTGACTAATAGTTTGTTAGACAGAGTAATATTGAATCGAGCTAATTTGAGTAATGCTATTTTTACTGGAGCAACTATGACGAGTACTAGCTTACTCGACGCAGAGATCACTGGTGCTGATTTTACTGATGCAATTATTGACCTTTATCAAGTTTCATTGATGTGTAAAAGAGCCAGTGGCGTTAATCCGGTGACTGGTATCTCGACTCAGGAGAGTTTAGGCTGTCGGTAGTGCAATTCGTCAGAAGGCAGTTCTGATGAAAAAATTTTTTTCACCACCAGGTTATGAAATTAAGTATCCGAAGTAGGTTTGATTGTCAAGATCACTTTTAGATCAGTACCTAAGTGATCCTTTGCTGATCTAGTCAAATCCCTGCCAATCATCGATTATCGAAATAGCTTAGTAGTCAAACCAAACTCAGAAACTCAATCTGAAAACTAATCAAACACGGTGCAAATACAATGACGACGATAATTGATTTGCTGCTCGGCAGAGATAATTCGGTAGTAGCGCGTAAGCGACGGGCTTATGGAAAGCCAACGAAATCTACACGGCAGATAGTGAGGGAAGCAAGGGAGCGAGCGGGAATAAACATCACCGAATTCAATGCTAAGTGGAAAGTGGCAACCGCTGGGCACTTGAGCAAAAACAAAAAACAAAAATTGCTCAAATTAACTCAATTCCTCAGGCAATAGCTTCAAAGTTACTCACCTCGTTAATCAGTCAATTAAGCATAACTATCTGCAGCGTGCTTAAACCAATCTCCTAAAACTTGCAGATAAACCGATCAGTAAGATGTGAAGAGAATGCCCCCGTTATCCTGGTAACGGGGATTTTTCATGGATCAGTAGTTTAATTGAATAATTGATTCTTACCGCTAGTAGTTGACAAATAACAAATAAATGTTACTTATGCCAGTACTGTTATATCGGTAAATACGTAGAACCCTTGATTGGAGTTTGCATACCATCAGGGTTTTTACACAGGTAATGCCTTCCCTGAAGTTCAAACAATTTTTTGTTACAAAGTATTGTGACTTTATAAAAAACTGTTAATTATTAAAAAAAAATAAATCATTTATTTTCTAATTTGAGATAAATATAATAGTCAAGGTACACTGGAGGCGAGTCGATCATGACTAAAGTTCTGGTTGTAGAAGATGAACTAAAACAACAACTAATTACCTTTAAAATCCTGAAAACCCTTGGGATAAAGATAATTTTTGCTGATAATGGGCTCCAAGCACTAGAGCAAGTTAAGATACATTGTCCTGACCTGGTAGTCCTAGACATTATCATGCCTCAGATGAATGGCTACGAAGTCTGTCGTCGTCTCAAAGCTAATCACAAAACGCAGAAAATACCTATTCTCATGTATTCTGCGAAGAAGGTAGAAGATTGTGATATCTACTGGGCTAATAAACAAGGAGCTGATGCTTATCTTTCTAAGCTAAGCCATCCTCATGAGCTGATCAACACCGTTAAATTGCTCCTAAGAAAACAGTTGCCAAACAATACTTGGCAGACAAAGAAGGATGACAATCCTTTTTTTCGTGACTCCCTGTTCCCTCTTACCTGTTCCCTATTTTTGAGCTAGGAAGCGATCACTGACAACAGCCCTACCCCTATGAAAGGGTGAGCGAAAAAAAGGGTGGGGAGATAGGGAAATGGGGAGATGGGGAGATAGGGAAACAAAGGAGAACTAATGATTTGAGAGGATA
>JAAHGL010000320.1 GCA_010692635.1 Symploca sp. SIO2C1
TGGGATCCCTGCTTATATCAAATCTGGTTGAATACTATACTATAGCTTCTGGTAAGCTGAGTAGAAGAAGCTAAGGTAGCTGACGGAGAAGGATTTTGCTTCAAGAGCCATTTGTATAGGTAATTATCCGGATTTGAATATCAGAAAAGTAGTGGGGGTATTTTGCCTCCACTACTTTTGCTTGCGTTAGGATGCTCTCGTTATTTGTCCTTTGTAATAATGACAGCCTATTGAGGGAGGCTTTCTTCAACAGATAAAGGGGTTGGTCGTGACGGTATCTCTAAATCAATAGTCTGCTCTAAAGATGGTCGGCAATTATTGTCATTCCAGCGGTTAACTAACCTTGTTTGGGACTGGCTGGATGATGCCTCTGGTGAGTCAGCTTCAGTTACAGAAACATCACTTTCACCAACCCTTTCTGCTCGCACTTCTAAGGGAGTTAAGGATAAGTTACAAGGGAGGGAGGGTAATTGTCGTTGGGGTGGTTGGGGTGCTGGTATTACTGGTGGTTGAGGTGTTGGTATTACTGGTGGTTGGGGTGTTGGTATTATTGGTGGTTGAGGTGTTGGTATTACTGGTGGTTGGGGTGGTAGTGCAGCTACATCAATTGCTATAGGTAGGGGATTTGAGGAGGAAACCCCATCACTAGCAATAATAGTAAAGGCATTGAGTAGACCAACGGCATCTGTTGGTGGAGTGTAAACCAAAACATCTCCAGGCTGCAAGATAGTTCCTGGTGTCACCACCACACCATTTTGGGTTAGTGTTCCCTGAAGAATTGCGACAACTTCGACTGAGGTTACATCGCCGTTAATATCTGCAACCACCGGATTTATATCTGTAAAGGAGAAGGTATAGTTTTGATTTTGTTGAGCTCCAGTCAACAGAGAGTTACCATTCAGAGTTGGTGGGGTATTAACAAAGTTAATATTGATATTATTTACAGGAGTGACGGTGCCAGGGTCGGGAAATGACTGTTGAGGTGAAATAGTCGTATTGCCGGTAGTGATTGCTGCAGCTGTACCGTTGGTAGTAGCATCCCCAACAATCAAGGGTACATTGTTAATACCACCATCATGCTCAATATTAATGATACCGCCTCCTGTAGTACCAGCACTGGAAATACTCGCCACTAGACCATTTTGGTCAGTAAATGCACCAGTCACTTTCACTAAGTCCCCAGCAGTAATATTGACTGCTCCACCAGTACCGTTGGGATTTTGAGTATTAATAGAAACAACTTCGACATTTCCTCCAGCAGACAAAGTGACTGCTCCTGTAGTTGGCTGGGGAAGAGCAAGGATACTAACATTGTCGATGCCTTGGTGCAAAGGACCTCGATTGTCAACTTCTGCAAATCTTAAATCGAATGAGCCACCGCCTCCTACTGAGCCTGTGATGTCATGCACGTAATTTGTATAAGGATTGGGATTAGGAGGTGCTCCAACATCTGTGAACAGGTTTGTCAACACACCAGCTCCTGTATCAAATGGCGGGGAACCAGCAGTGAGAATATCTACCCGCGCGTGACGGTTCGGTACTGCAGTGTGATCTAGTCCTGCCGGATTGATGAGCACTCCAAAGCCTCGGTAATCATTAACAAACATATCAAAGGAGAAAATTACCGAGGCGACTGAATTAGGAACGGTAAAAGTCTGTGAAAGTACATGTGTTCCTGGACCACGTTGATCTGAGATTGCATAAAAAGCTCCATTAGCAGGACCAACAGTGGGAAAACCACTCAAAGGGGTCAAGCCATCAGCATCATCAATCAAGAAAGAACCATTACCTCCAGCCAAATCAGTTACAGTCCATGCCGCAAAATTACCAGTCTCGAAGTCTCCGTTAGTGATCAGTTCAATAGGAGCAAAAGCATGGAAAATAGTGATAGCTCCTCCTGTAATGTTCCCTTGAGCCGTAGCTGTCAGAGGACCACCCGTATAATCTCCAAATACTACCTCGTTGCCGCTAATGTTGAGACTAGCCAAGGGATTGATGCCGCCGATCGCACCATTAACTGTAACATTCCCAGTTCCTGCTGCTAGGTTTAAATTCCTCACACCACCCAGATCTCCGTCGATGGTGTTGGTGAAAGTAATATCTCCTGCACCAGTACCTGTATTGATATTGAGATCACTACCAAGGGTGGTTGCACCATCAAAGATCAGGTTGCCACCATTGGAAGTAATTTGTGAACCGTTGAGAGCAATATTAGCAGCAGTGATGGTTAAGGGACGTCCATTAGTGTTGAGTTGACTCCCCGTATTCATCACGAAAGACCCAACACCATCAGTATCTGCATCTGGTGTAACAGCGATCGCTCCGCCCGGAACAAAATTCAGCGCGACTCCATTATCGATAGTAATATCGTTAGTCGCTTCGAGAACAACATTACCTACCTGATTTTGTAGCGTGCCAGCATTAATCGTAATGTTTGCGCTAGGGAAATCACCCTGTAAGATGTTGGGTAAAGCAGCATTGACTCCAGGAGTACTTGGTGTATTGGAGATTAAAATATTGGTTGGATCGAGCAGTAAAGTACCCCAACTACCGTTAGTGGCACCGACATCCACTGTGCCATCAAAAATGAGGTCTTGCTTACCGGAGACTTCAACAAAGCCACCATCTCCGGAACTACTACCTCCACGAGCAGTAATATTTCCTAAAAATCCAGTTACTTTGTCTCCCCAGAGGATAACTTTACCACCATCACCATGTTGCAGTGCATCGGCATTAATTGCTGAATCACTGCTGACAAAGGTACGCAAGGCATTGGGAACCGTTCCCTGTCCCTGGTAATCTCCCCCCAGCAACACCGTGCCACCACTATTAGTACCAGAAGCATCAATGTTGGCAGCAACTGTAGCCACTTTTTCTCCTAGAACATTGACCGTACCTCCAGTTTCGCCAGAAACATCCAGACTGCCAGAGGCTATAGCAACTCCTGCTTCTGTCGGTATACTAATCCCTGAACCTGTCAGAGTGACTGTACCATCTGGGTTCATTGTTACCCCTGTAGCATCACTGAAATTACCCCCACTGAGCAATCCCGGCAAATCCCCTGGAGATATCCCCACAGTACTTGGCAAACTATCATCGTTGAGTCCAGCAGTTGGCTCAAACTCCAAACTCAGCACCATATTCTCGTGGTTGATACGTACCAGATTTTCTCCTGGTACTGCAGCAATGGTAATCTCTCCTTCTGGTGCGGAGATAGTTCCAATATTAAGGACTGTGCCACCCAAAAGGGTGAGGTTTTCTCCCTCCCCTACTGTTAAATTTCCTGCATTAACCAGACTTCCCGGTTGATTGAGCGTGAAAGCAAAGCTGTTGGGATTACCGACTAAAGACTGATAGTCATTGTCACCAACAGCATGGAACCAACCACTATCAAAACCAATACCATTAGCAGTAGTGGCGGTAAAACTACCAGGTACATCCAAACTGACACCTGAGCCAAAAACCATCCCTGCTGGGTTCATCAAGTAGAGGTTAGATTTACCCCCAGTAACCTGAATTAAACCATTAATTATCGAGGCATCACCACCAACTACCCTGCCGAGAATATTCTGGATTTGGGGATTGGAGAGGAAGTTGGCAATTTCTCCGGGATTTAAGCCAAATTGCTCGAAACTATGGAACAAATTTGCCCCATTTTGGGAGAGGGTTCCCCCAGTAATATCGTAGCGATCGCCATTGGGAGTAACGAGGGATTGAGTACCATCAACAGCAGTGGTGATGGATTGAGCCTGAAGTGATTGCACTCCAACTGTAGCCATCAAGGAAAGGACTGCCAAAGGCAGAACAACATTCTTGACTTTTGGTAGCATTTCGATTAATATTTCTGTGAGGTAAATTACTAAGCAAAGCTGAAAAAAAGCTTCAGACTTAGTGCTGACATCTTTCTAGTAGTCAAAAACTGCATACCCCTTTCAAGCAGCCACCTGCAAAGGGAAAATAAGAGTATACGTGTCCCACTTGAGTAGTGGACAATAAACTCCCTAAAAGCTAGATAAATTAGGGAATGGTATATTTAACCTATTTAGAACTGCTGAAATACTGCTTTGGTAGAAAAAACTTATAAGTTTTTCTAGCTCTTGTAGTTTGAGAACATTCCTAAGTTTGAACAAAAATATCAGGAATATTTCATTTCGTGGATATTTACCCTACCTGCTTTCTATATACTACTCACACTAGACTTTGCTTTGTCTCGTAAATCATCTTTTTTCGTAATAATTCTTTACAAAATTAACTTCATAGAAACGAGTAATACCAAATCCGGGTTAACCAGCAGTGTTTTGAGAAAACCGTGAAAACCCTGTAGAGACGAGCCATGGCGCGTCTCTACAATGTGGGATATAACGGGGGTATGAAAGGCGGATTTGGTATAACAACTCACCGTTCGCCCATTTTGTCTAGTGGTTAGCAAAATCTGAGTCTGACCGCTTTTTCTAAACGAAGATAAAGTCACTACCAAAGCTAGAAATTGTTTCCCCTTGGATGATGCCAATTAAGTCATAGGATTCAAAACCAGGGGTATTCCGATAAATTGCTGTTCCTTGCAAGTCACCAGGAGAAGTAGAGGCAATTTCAACAATGCCAGCTCTGACGAGCATTTGGTTATCCCCTGAACCATTTACGAAATAATAAGGCACATCGTTCCATTGACCATTCGAGTATAATTCAACATAATCCTCACCTTCAGCAATAAAGGGAGTATTATTCGGTTCCCCAGGAGCCCAGTTCCTATAGGTTGAGGTTTCGCCACTCACCCATTGGAAATTTCCTTCACTGAGTTTATCACTCAAGCCAATCCAGCGCAGGCGATCGCCAAAATTACCCACCAACCAATCATTCTCACTGGCATCGTTAATCGTCACCAGATTGCCTCCCAATGCCTCTGCTTGTGCTTGAGCAGCTGTCCAGCTAGTCTCTTTTTGGGAGACAAAATAGGTGTGATCCTGGTAAGTAAAAGTTTCAGTTGGAGCAAGATCCACCAAGCGATAGTCTGCGGCTGTTCCCTTAAGTTGGATAGTGTCTTCTCCAGGGGTAAAGTCGGTAATTAGGGTATAGCCATCTGTACCAGTTAATAAATCATTACTCTCAGCATAGAAAATCTCAACTTCATTCCCCAGAATAAATGCGTCAGCACCTGTTCCACCAGTAAGAGTATCCAACTCACCAAGTCCGGGAGTCGAGGATTGAGTGTTAACACCAATGAGTCGATCATTGCCGTTACCTCCATTAAGACTATCATTGCCTCGACCGCCAAAGATCCGGTCATTGCCATCACTACCATTGAGGTTGTCGTTGCCTCCACCTCCAAAAATTCGGTCATTGCCGTCACCACCATCGATATTATCGTTGCCAGCTCGACCATTAAGACGGTTGTTGCCAGTATTACCGATAATATTGTTGTCTAAACTGTTGCCAAAACCATTGATGGTATTGGTTCCAGTTAGGGTCAAGTTTTCTAGGTTTCCTCCGAGGGTGTAGGTAATAGAAGACTCAACAGTATCAGTTCCTTCGTTAGTAGCTTCACTGACAAGATCTCCTGTGCTGTCCACTACATAAGTGTCATCACCAACGCCACCAAACATAGAGTCATCACCAACACCACCATCAATGCGATCATTACCAGCTAAGCCAAAGAGGGTATTATTAGCAGTGTTACCAATCAACTCATTGTTGAGAGCATTACCTAAACCAAAGGTGTTATCTGTTCCTGTGAGGGTTAAGTTCTCCAGGTTATTTCCCAGGACGTAATTAATAGAAGATTCAACAGTATCAGTTCCAGCGTTAGCACTTTCAGTGACTACATCCCCTGTACTGTCAACCACATAGGTGTCATCTCCAGTACCGCCATTCATCTGGTCATTGCCAGAGCCACCATTAATAAGATCATTACCAGCAAAGCCATTGATAACATCATTGCCAGCAAAACCGTTGAGGGTGTCATCTCCTAATCCACCATTCAGGATATCATCCCCTGCTGTACCATCATTGATTAGAGAGAAAACATTGTCCTGAATAATTGTTGTATCAGTGTTCCGGCGGATGATATCAGATAGGCGAGTACTGCGAATTTCTATGATTTCCTCTGAGGTGAAGATATTTTCGTAATAGAATCGATCTCCATCTCGTAGTCGCTGAAACTGATTTGTGAGAACAGCGGCAACAGATTCTCCTACACTGGCTCCTGGCAGCAAATCCTCTGCCAGCATCCCGACAAAGAAATCAATATTATCTACATTGCCGTAGAGAGCTGCTAAAGTTGCCTGTTTT
>JAAHGL010000321.1 GCA_010692635.1 Symploca sp. SIO2C1
ACACGTTGTCGCCAGCATAGTATTCAATGAGCTGCTCCTTTGAATACAGCCTGGAAGAGAGCATTTGCACACAATTACTATTTTGTTTCCTGCTATCTTAACAGCAGCTTGTGGAGAAAGCATCACCACTCCCTTAGAAGGAGGGTTAAAGATTGGCACACTAATACCATTAACTGGGGATCTCTCTTCCCTTGGGCAACCGATGCCGGAGGCAATTGGGTTAGCGGTAGATACTGTTAACCAGTGTGGTGGCGTCAACGGTAAACCTGTCACTCTAGTCATAGAAGATAGCCAAACCAATCCAGCAGTTGCCGCAATGGCGATGACTAAACTTATTGAAAAGGAAGAAGTGGCTGGTGTAGTTGGTGGCTTCGCTAGTAGTGTTTCTACCGCTGTTTTACCTCTAGCTGTACGCAATCAGGTAATGCTTATCTCACCAGCTAGTACTAGCCCTATCTTTACCCAACAAGCACAAAAAGGCGAATTTGAGGGTTATTGGGCACGTACAGCTCCACCAGATACCTACCAAGCTGGAGCTTTAGCGAAACTAGCTAGGGAAAAGGGTTTTAAGCTGGTTTCTACTGTAGTCATTGATAATGAGTATGGCATCGGCTTTGAACAAGAATTTATTGAAGCGTTTGAACTTTTAGGAGGTACTGTAGTCAACAAATACCAACCTATGCAATACGATCCCAATACCACTACCTTCGACAATCAAGTGCTGCTATATTCCTTTGGCAATACACCTGAAGCAGTGGTAGCTGTTCTCTATCCTCAAACAGGAGCTCTTTGGCTCAAAGCTGCTTATGAACAAAATTTAATCGAGCAGGTAACTTTAATCTTAACTGATGGTGTCTACTTAGAAGATTTTCCTGAACAAGTAGGTAAGACTAATGATGGTAAGTTTCTGCTTACTGGAGCAATCGGCACTATTCCCAGTGCCAATGGTAGGGGATTAGATAATTTCACTAAAGTTTGGCAACAGCAGACTGGTAAGGAAGTTAGTGCTTTTGTTCCCCATGCTTATGATGCCACCGTGCTGCTGATGCTGGCAGCTGAGGCAGCAAAACAGAATACGGGAGAAGGTATTAAAAGCCAAATGCGTGAGGTGGCTGGCGGTACTGGTAAGAAAGTTACTGATGTTTGTGAAGCAATGGAGCTACTACGCCAAGGCAAGAAGATTAACTATCAAGGAGCTAGTAGCAATGTTGATTTTGATGACAATGGGGATGTCATTGGCGATTATGATACCTGGGTAGTGGAATCAGATGGCAAGCTGAAGGTGAATGGTAAAATTAGTCCAGATTAAGATACTGTTGGCGAATCAATGTGGGATCTGACCCCTCCCCAAACCCCTTCCCTGCGATGAGAGGGGCTTTCCGACTCCCCATCTTCTTAATTCAACGCTCGAATCAACTTCATTTGGGTATCGGAATGTCCGTAATACTTCAGATCGGTCTCAAAGAAGTTGGCTTTCTCCAGGATAGATTTGAAGTGCGAGAAGCACTCAAAGCTATACTGGCCGTGATAGCGCCCCATGCCGCTGTTACCGACGCCTCCGAATGGAAGGTTGGAATTGGTGATTTGCATCACTGCGTCATTAATAGCACCACTGCCGAAGGGAATCTCACTTAGGAAGCGCTGCTTGGTGGTCTTATTTTTGGAGAACAGGTAAGCAGCTAGTGGCTTCTCGAAGCTCTTGACGATTTCAAAGGCCTCGTCGAGAGTCTCGTACTCGAGGACTGCAATGATGGGACCGAAGATTTCGTCCTGCATGACTGCATCATCCAACGAAACATTGTGCATCACCGTTGGCTGAATGATGCGTTCTTCCCTGTTCGTTTCACCACCGTAGTAGATTTTGTCAGGATCAATGAGTGCAGAGACACGGTCAAAGTTGCGCTCATTGATGATTCTGACAAAATTCTTGTTTTCCACTGAATAGTTATGCTTCTTGATTTCGTGCACTATCCGGTCAAGAACTCTGTTTTTGATGCTCTTGTGCACCAGAACGTAGTCCGGGGCAAGGCAAAGTTGTCCGGAGTTCACAAACTTCGCCCAAATGAGGCGTTTGATGCCGACATCTACTGCGGCATCCTCGGCGAAGATAGCCGGGTTCTTGCCGCCTAACTCTAAGGTGACGCTGGTTAGATGTGGGGCTGCTGCCTTATTGACTATTTTCCCAACCTGGGGACTCCCAGTGAAGAAGATCTTGTCGAAGCGTTGATTCAACAATGCCGTTGTTTCTGGGATGCCACCTTCAACCACCCTCAAGTAGTTGGGGTCAAAGTTCTCGTTAATCAGCTTTGCCATCACTCGGCTGGTTTCTTCCGGTAGTTCACTGGGTTTCAGAATTGTTGTGTTTCCTGCAACCATTGACCCGACGACTGGAGTCAAGGAAAGGTTGTAGGGAAAATTCCAGGCTCCAATCACCAGTGTAACGCCGAGCGGTTCTGGCACAATGTAGCTTTTGCCAGGTTGGTTCAGCAAGTTGGTTGAAACCTTCCGAGGCTGAGCCCACTTCTTGACGTTCTTGATGGCTATCTCCAGCTCCTCAAAGAGAGGAAAGATTTCAGTCAGCTGGGTATCATGTTTCGACTTGCCGAAGTCCTGATAGATGGCTGCGTAGAGCTCGTTTTCATAGCGGTGAAGGAGATCCCGGAACTTCTCTAGCTGCTTGATCCGAAACTCGACCGAACGTGTAGCGTTGCTCCGAAAATACTGGCGTTGGTTTTCAACTAGTGCTTGGATTTCTTGTTCAGTAATGGTGCTTTCAGTTTGAGTATTCATGGTTTGTTCCCCTAATAGGTAATAGGTGTCATTGATTGGTATTTACACAAGGTTCTGCTGCAACGTCGCGACAGACGCCGGTTGCTTGCTATATCGCATGAATCACCTGGCTTGTCTCTGTCCCGGGACTTGCTGCTGTAGCTCCTGCTGCAATAGAGGTGAGAATGTTTTTGCATTGTGCTGGGCTCATTAGTCTTGGCACGGCGTAGAACAACTTGGCTTCCTTGAGAGCATTTCTAGTAATCGCTTCGTAGTGCTTCGTCTCGAGTTCTTTGAATCTGCTAGGAATGTTAAGTTGCTGACCCAGAGCATCTACTCGTTTGATAAATCTGTCAGCTAATTGCTCATCGGAACCAACACTTACTCCACTCAGCATTTGTTCCAGATTGGCAAAGCGGTCTGCGCACACTGGTTTATTGAACCGCAAGATTTGTGGCAAGATGATAGCATTGGTCAGTCCATGTGGTGTGTTGTAATGCGCACTTAGCTGATGCGAGATCGCATGCACGTAGCCAAGACCGGATTTATTGAACGCATAAGCCGCTAGGAAGGAGGCAAGTGAGACCAATTGGCGAGCTTCCAGATTGTTCCCGTCTTTATAGACAACAGGCAGATGCTCAAGAAGCAGTTTGATAGCCAACTTTGCATCCTGCTCAACGCCGACGTCGTTGGAGCAGCAAGCAGCAATCACTTTGGCTGCATCAATGGTAGACCCACCACCTACGGCAAAGATGCTGTCACAGTCGTTCTCTTTGCATGCTCGTATACCATCTTCAATCACTTTGTAGGAGGGATTCGGAATAACACCGTCGAAGACTGTCACTTCACAGCCTTCATTCTTAAAGCGCTCAAGCACCCCATCGAGAAGTCCTAGTTTTAATAGAAACTTCTCAGTTACGAGCAAAGGCCGTTTGCTTCCAGATGCACTGGCCAGGGATGCTAGCTGAATTGTCGAATTGACGCCAGTAAACAGAAGTGGCTTTTCCGAGGGGAACAGCACGATGAACATTTTGAGCGAAAAGTTAGTGAGTCGCTTAAGCATGGCTCGAATCCTTGTGTTGTGATTCTTGGTGAACTCGGCTGGACTTTATCTTTATCGGGTCAATTTCATTCCTAGATACACTAAACAGTGTAGTTTACTTTGTGAGCACTGTCAACACTCTTAATGTTTTTTTTGAGAAGCATTCCTGATTGTGCCGATAAAAGTCAAAAGCTAATAATAAAGAGGAATACAGTGATAGTGATACCGGTTTGCATGTTGACAATTTTCTAGATACACTACACTGTATAGTTTATTTTTATACTGACTTGCGGCCTAACAGAAGGAGTTGTGAAGATGATTGCTGACCAAAAAACAAATGCTCGGCGAAAGAGCCCGAAGAGAGCAGCCGTTATCGAGGCAGCAACCGAAGAATTTTTGTTGCGTGGATTCTCCGGAACGAGCATGGATCGAATTGCTGAGGTTGCAAACGTATCGAAGCGAACAGTCTATGCCCACTTTCCGAGCAAAGACGACCTCTTCCAGGCAATTGTCGATGAGATATTGCAACAAATCGGAGAGATGCCATGCCATGAGTATTCCAAAGAGAAACCCTTAGATGAACAGTTGCTAGCAATTGGGAAGACGTTTGCTACAACTATCACTAGCAGAGACTTCATGAAGCTTTCTCGAGTGGTGATTTCTCGTTTTATTCAGGCACCTGAGTGGGCACACAACACCCTCAAGGCACATGCCCGGTTAAGACAGGACATGATTGCCTTCTTTAAGGCAGGAAAAAAAGATGGTCGCTTGAAGATTCGTAACCCGGAGAAGGCAGCTGCTCAGTTCTGTGGGTTGATTAAGGAAATCGCATTTTGGCCAGAGTTAATGGCCGGACAAGAACCCATCTCAACGAGAGAAAGGAATGCGGCTGTCAATGCCGCAGTGGAAATGTTTTTGGACCATTACCTAATCTCCGAACCAAAGCGTGACAAATTGACATGAATAGACCTCCTGGGGAGATGGATGGGGAAATGGTGGAGCTGAGGGAGCTGGAGGAGGCAACGGAGAAATTAGCAATTAACAATTAGCAATTAGCAATTCTCAATTCTCAATATTTTGAATTTTATTGACCAAAAGAATAAACAATTAGCCAAGATTGTCATTTTAAAGATGACTTTTCCCCGTTTCAGCACTATATTATTGGACAGCATATAAATAAATTTTGCGATGAAAAAATTTCCAACTTGGAGCTGGTTGGGAGTAATCGGCTTTTTGGGAATGATGCCGCTTGTTGTTGTGCCTTCACCAACTGTTAGGGCTCAACTTCTTCCGGATAATACCTTAGATATTGAACGCTCTATAGTTACGCCTCAAGGGTTGCGGGAGTTCATTGAAGGGGGTGCAACCAGAGGAACTAATCTCTTTCATAGTTTTCTGGAATTCAATATTAACCAGGGACAGCAGGTATATTTTGCTAATCCTAATGGCATTGAGAATATCCTTACCCGTGTAACAGGCAATAATCCCTCTAATATCTTTGGCACTTTGGGAGTCGATGGTACTGCTAATCTATTTTTGCTTAATCCCAAGGGTATTATCTTTGGGGAACAAGCTCAGCTAGATATGGGAGGCTCATTTACTGCTAGCACCGCTGATGGTATCAAGTTAGGAGATGATGCTTTCTTTAGTGCTACAGATACAGCCAATAGTAGTTTATTGACTATTCAACCAGGAGTCTTATTTAACCATGCTTTGCGCAATCATACTGCACAAATCACCAATGAAGGTAATTTAGCTGTTGCTCCAGGACAAGATTTAACTCTGCAAGGGGATGAGCTAACGATAACAGGTTCAGTGACTGTCCTAGGAGGAAACCTGATACTTAGCACTAACGGGAATATTTTCCTAACGGATAGTACAGTAACCAATACCAATATTGGCTTACCAGGAAATGGTAGTATCCAACTACAAGCAGAGAATATTACCTTAGAGCGATCGCAAGTTATTTCGAGAACTATCAGTAACCAAACTGCACCGCATGTTACTGTCAATGCCACTGGAGCCATTGCTATTAGTGGTTTTACTCCTCTTCAACCTAATCAAAATCCCCTCACCCCAATCCTCAATAGCCGAATTTCAAGTGAAACCTATGGTGCGGGAGCGACAGGAGATATTAGTGTCAATGCAGCACAATTTAACTTCCAGGATGGGGGACAAATTGCCACGTTGGTAGGACCACAAGCAACAGGTAATGGCGGTAAAGTTAGGGTAAATGTTACTGACTCGATTATAGCTAGTGGCGCTTATCCTTTTAATCCTCTTTTAGCTAGTGGGATTGCTAGCTATACTCTGGGTGTAGGAGAAGGGGGAGATTTAGATGTCTCTACCTCCAGAATCAATCTATCTGATGGAGCATTAGTCTTATCCTTAGTTCAGGGAATTGGAAAGGGAGGAGATATTAAAGTCAATGTTGGCGAGTCGGTGG
>JAAHGL010000322.1 GCA_010692635.1 Symploca sp. SIO2C1
GGCTTCAAACAGGTTCTCGCTCATTGTCCCCTGCTTGCTGGGTCAGCCTTAGTGCATGAGGGAATGCACTATCTCTTGGTAGTTTTCGCTCTCCTTGAGCATTACCTTTGTACGCTTCGTAGCGCACTCACCCCACCTTGGGGCGTTCCTTTCTCCGTACCCTCGAATACTCCTTTGTCAAGCACTCCCGCTTTTAGCCATGCCCTAACCTGTCGGGTCATGGTTGGGAAGGTATTAACCTTGTTTAGGAGCGCTTTGTGGTCAATACGGTCAAAGCATTTGGATATGTCGGCATCCAGCACAAATTTTGGCTTGTGCCTTATGCTCTTGAATATTGCCTCGACCGCATCGTGGCACGAACGTCCGGGTCTAAAACCATAGCTATTAGGTTCAAACCTGGCTTCCCATTCTGGTTCTAGCGCCATTAGGCACAAGGCTTGTAAGGCGCGGTCGTACATGACCGGGATACCCAAAGGACGTTTCTCATCTCTTCCCGGCTTGGGTATCCAAACTCGGCGAGTTGGCTTAGCCGTGCCAGTTAGTCTGAGTTTTTTTACCAGTTCTACACGTTGCTTGGGAGTCAATGACTTAACGCCGTCAATTCCTGCCGTCCGTTTTCCCTGATTGTCCTGAGTTACCCTCCTAGTTGCTAGGCATTTAGCCGACCAAGAGCGTAGCAGTGTCTTTTGAAGTCTGCGAATTGCTTTATAATCACCACGGGCACTGGCTCGATATATCCGCTTCTGCAACTTCCATATACGCTTGTGCAGCTTGGGCCAGGGTATCTGGTTCCACTGGAGCGTTTGTGTCATCCCATCCTAAGTTTTTATCTCGGCTTTAGGCTTCTTCATTACTTTCTCACAGCCATATCTTTCCTGTAACCGGGCGTCTGTTAGCGTATCCCCGACGTTACTCAGGGCATTGGCTTCTGACACCATCCTGCTCATCCGTACCCTGGTTACCCAGATGTTGCGCCTTGGTTGACTGCTCGCCTATCGACCTAGACGAGAGGTATCGAATGAGTTATTTCGTTCCTAACTGTCATTGTTAGAGACCTTAGGGCGGTACTTTCCACCGGGTTTATCGGTAGCGCACGGTGGTCTGGGTTACAACAGCCACCACCATTATCCCTTGCCTTTTGGCTCCAGCCTGTCAGCCTTATTTGGCTGGTTCTTTCTAACGATGGTTCAAACGTACCTTTCTTTCGTACCCGTAGTCTCCTGCTCGACGTATGCCAGGTTAGGCTCCCAGCAGTGACGCCTTTTCACCCCGCTTTAGGGATTGATGACCAATCGCTACCCTAGGGGTGACGCTTTTAACCCTGCGCCTGGGCAGTGGGACTTGCACCCACATGACAGCTAAGTTGTCAGGGTCTATGACCCTGCTAACCGTCCCCAGATAGCCTTTGTTAGCTACCTATTTAGGTTAAACGAATCGCACATAACCTAAAAAGTCAAAGCCCCTGGCAACTCTCCCGATGAAAGTTTTATCCGGATGTGCGCGACCTGACAAGGTCAATTGAACTGGGACACAAGAGTCCTCTGGAGATTTTCACCTCCAGCCTCCGTAGAAAAGACTGTACAACAGTCCAGCTACTAACTCAAACGTTAGGAATGCAAGCTCTAAATGTATTTGAAGCTGCCAGGGAAAGGCGGTTAGAAACTAGGGGGATGAAGTGGAAAGATGAACATAGTCTAAGTTACTGATTAAACTGCGTAACATAAGAAATAGCCAAAATCCCTGAAAGGCTATGACCAAAAGGTAAGTGGGTGGTTTAATGGTTGCATCCTCCATTGAACGTGAAAACGCAATTCCCACCGCAGAAAAGGTAGCCATCTTAACCACCGAAGCGAACTTCAATTGACACAACAGGGTAAACCCTACAGAGTCTCATTCGGTAGGTCGAACCGATCAGTAAGTCCGAGGTAACGAAGACCGAATCCTCTGGAGGGTAGAAGATGAGAGAAAAAGCGAATGTCATCTTGTAATGAGGTGAATAGGGGTACCCAACGGGGAAGCCTAACGGCTACAAAATTTGCCTCTGACCGAAAGGAATAGCAGACTTCTCTTGGGTCTTATACGAAAGAAAAAGAGTACCAGTATACAAAGCAGTGCATAGCTTGTAGGGTGCGTTAGGCAGAGCCGTAACGCACCGCAGAGTCAGGTTTTGATGCGTTACGCGATCGCTAACACATCCTACGGGAACCTCCTTCGAGCTACTTATATCAAGTTCGGATAATCACTTATAATTCCCTTCTCCCTTGAAGCTTCTTTCTTCCCTTCTGCCCTCTGCCTAGCCTGCGGCAACGGCTTCGCCGAACTGCCCTCTGCCTTATTGCAACCGAAGTGTAAGATTCAACCGAACTTGATATTAGAGGTCACTTGGATTTCAGCGCGACCCCATTACCGATCGCTCTTACGCACTAAAATATCGAGCGACAGGATGATCGGTAACAAAAGCAGTAGTAGTTTGCGACCGATAATGCGGTTCCTTCTCATCGATGGATATGCCCATGCGATCGCATCCTAATAATTGCAACTGTGGCACTTGCTCCATCACCGTCGGACAAGCTGGATAGCCAAAACTATACCGAGAACCCTGATACCTTTGGGCTAATACATCGCGAATGTTATCGGGCACTAAATTGTGGCAGTTGTCACAGGAGATTCAGAGAAATTTGTGGAACTTCGCTTCAGTGGCGGTGGGAATCTCTGGACAGGCAAGATGCTAGTTCCACAAGAGAGAGTTTGTATAGTCAGGCTTCTAGATTCTCACAAGGCGTACATTACCTTACAGGCGCACACCTTTTCCATCATTCATCATAATAGCAAAAAATAACACCGAAACACAAGCAATCCATTGAGCAAAGAGAGAATCTTCCCCCACTCCCCAAGCCCAGACCTAAGTCAATACTGCTCGGTTAAGAAAGCTGAGGGAGCTGGGGGAGCTGGGGGAGCTGAGGGAGCTGAGGGAGCTGAGGGAGATGGATTCGGGCTTATCCGAGCAGTATTGAGACCTAATTTATTCTCCAAAGGCGATATCCTCCAAGAGAAAAAGTGATCGCTCCATAGTTTTGCTTAAGCGATCGTTAGATGTGGCTCACGGGGAGTGGAGCCACATATCTTCAGGTGTCACTTATACGAGAAACACTAGCCTCAACTGGTACTTGTTTCAGAGGGCAGCATGGCGGGAAAGTGAACGTCCCCATTTACTTCTTGAGCCACTCGAATTCCAGACTCGACAGCACCTTCAATCCAGGCAATCTTGAGAGAAGTGAGGTCACCAGCAAAGTAAACATTTCCTTCTGGTTCTGAAATATAGTACTTTAATTCCTGAATTTGACCTGGATCAAACATCGCCGCCTCACCGCAAGAGAAGGTATCAAGTTGCCAACTTTGTGAAGTCCCCACAACAAAGTAGTCCCTGATGTATTCGCCGTGGATCTGAGCCAAAACATTGAGGGAGTTTTGAACCCGCTCTTCTTCTGTCAGGGAATCCCAACCCTGAGCTTCCCGTGCCCAAGTATAGCTGGAGATAATAATTCCCCCCTTTTGGTCTTCGTGCTCTGGTGTCAGGTAATATATAAAGCGGTTTGCCAAATCTGTGATGGTATGACCACCATACATTCCATCTTGAGTCTCCCAGAATCGCTCGGAGAATTGTAAGAAAATCTTGGTTGAGGCATCGTAGTTGAGTTCTCGGATAGCCTTGCGCTTATTGTGGCTAAACTTGTGGAGAGGTTGGATATCAACAAAACGCAGGGCAGGGAAAGGAATAGTCAAAACAACAGCATCATATTCCACAGCATCTGGACTGGGATTGGCCCAGATTCCATCCCCCCCACGCCACTGGAGAGGACGGGATTTTGTGCCCGAAAAGCTGAGCTTGACAGTCTCTGTTTCTGTATATTCAATCTTGGTTAGGCGATGGTTGCAATGAATTGGTACTTTCAATGATTTGAGATCTTCTGCCATACAGTTTGTTAGCCGATCTGTACCACCCACAATACCAACATAGTCGGTTCCAGGGGTGTGATCGGCTTCTTCGATGATCTGTTGAATTAACGAAAGGGAAGAACGGGATTCCAAATTCATCAATACTTCGATGAACTCAATTGCAGCAGGTGAATATTTGGTAACGTGCTTCAGAAATTCATGGACGGAATAGTCACCATACTGCTCAATTACATCTAACCAACCACTGGCGGTTTTTGCTTGGTCAATTAAAGGCTGAGTTGCCTCTTGCCAAAGTGTTTCTGCTGTTTTTCCCTTCTCATCATCTCTCAATCCAGGCCATTGCAGACAATCTGGATTGCTGAGATATTCTTTCCTCCTGACTTTTACCCCATTCACAAAGATGAAGTTATTGCCATTTTCATCATAATTATAAAACTTGGTGACCGGTAGTTTATACTTCTCCTTAATAAGATGAAGCACCAACTGATAGGTTGAGGGTAGACGCATTGCCCCAGCTTCAGCAGTTTGTCCCCATTTAAAGGGTTCTCGAATTGTCTTAATTCGCCCACCCACTGCAGTGTTGGCTTCATAGACTGTAACCTTGTGGCCTGCTTCAGCCAGTAGGCGAGCTGCGAGTAGTCCTGATACACCAGCACCAATCACTGCTACATTTTTCTTGGTAGTAGTATCCTGGAGTCCATTTTCTAGAACATCAAGATAACTCTTGATAACTTCGTTTGTATAGCGCTTTGGACCAGATCCATCCTCTTTAAATTCTTGGAGCAAATCCCACAAAAAGGGCTCTAGGCGATTGCGAACAGAAGACATAGTTTTCCTTCCCTTTAAATTACACGATAGCTAACAGACACCCAGAAAATAGGAGTTGTGTTATGGTCTCCCACTAACTGGAGAGTGGGAATTTCTCTTAAAACAGCAAAATGCGATCGCAATCGAAGCGTATCCAATACCTGTCAGGAGGGACAATTACGTTTCTGTTGAAAACTCGGATATGAAACAACTTAGAGACTAAACTCAGCACCCTCTACTTAGTTAGACTTTGGACAAAATTTCATGTTCTGTCTTCCGTCCTCTATGCTGTGAATGCTATGTTGGGTTTCACTTTGTTAAACCCAACCTACTTTGATTCACGATACACCTGTATTCTTATCATCTTCTCAGAGATAATTTTGTCCTTACCCTGAGTTGTCAAACCACCTTCAACAGCGGCTGTAACCATCCGAGTCACCCTGAAATTAAACCCCAAATATAGATGGAAGGTGTTGGGGCAATAACCTCAGCGATCGCCCCTATTTCATCATCTATTATTAATCTCTTCCTTTTGGTTTGTCTTCAGTAAAATTACGTAAAACTTGCGCTTCAGTCGCTGAACTATCTCTGAATCCTTTATTTCGTCGAGACTATATGCGTAAATATTACGCAAACCTTGTTTTTTTGTCCAAAGTCCAATAATAAAATTTATCACCCTAACTACTGGAGAGCCGCCGAGATGTGAGAAAAGAAACCTGGTTTCTTAACACTGGATAGCTCTCCTACACTAACACTCTTGAATCACTAAAAGCGGGTTTAATAAAGTCATTCTTATCCTCTAACCTAATATAACCCAAATTAACGGCCATATCCATCAATTCAATTAAAAACCCCTTTAACTCATCCAAAACCTGTTGTTTGTTCAAGAACACTAATTTTTCATCGGTTGAATAACCAAACTCTCTTAAATAACATTTAATGCCGTTACCATTCGGAACAAGCTTAATAATTATCCAACAACTTTCAGCAAACTCTAACTCAATTGCTTGACCTTTTTCTATTTCGGCAATTAATTTAGGTAAATTATCCTCGATAATCATGCAAATATCGGGGTCTAAAAATACAATATGCTCCTCATGGCTAACCCTAACTGAAACCTGGCGATCGTATTCATAACAAAACTTTCTGATTCCCAGTTCAAAATCAGATAACTCTCCTAAAGGATCGTCAGGTGGTGGGGCAATATTTTCTAAGTTCCGCTCTTTTAACTTAATTTCAAACCGAGGATTACTACTCATATTTGTCTCCTTCTCTCTTTAAAGAGTAAGTGTCTGTTACTGGATAAGCATATCTTAAAGTACCATCAGGCTTTCTTTTAATATTAATGCGAGTAACATTTTCTGTAATAGTTCCATCTCGATGATAAACTCTACCCACAGGACGCTTAAAATCAATAATATATCGACCCGAATATTTAGGAGCTACTTGTTCAGCTAAAATGATAATGATATAATTTTAGCTGA
>JAAHGL010000323.1 GCA_010692635.1 Symploca sp. SIO2C1
CAGGAGTCAGGAGTCAGGAGAATAGGAGTTTAGGAGTTTAGAATAGTCTTTAAAGGGGATTATGGGTTAAGAAGATGCAAGGAAATTGCATTGATGAGCTCAATTTTCTTGCACTTTTCAAGGAAAATAAAAGCTTGAAAGCTATACCAGACAGCGCTTTCATACTCTTGCATCAAGCCCTAAATAGGGCTTGCCTCATCGAGTCCATTAATTCGGGTTTTGAAGTAATGAGTAATAAGTAATGAGTAATAAGTAATGAGTAATAAGTAATGAGTTCATTAGAACTTATTACATAAGTTTTTGGAGTTACTTAAGAAAATGAAACTACTCCTTAAGCCCTAAATAGCAGCGTAGCTTAAGGGTAAAGCCCCAGCCTCATAAGCTGGTCTATGCGGGTTCAAGTCCCGCCGCTGCCACCAAATCTGGGGATGGTCTAACATACCATTTCCTCTAACTTGCATAGTGCCGTAGGCAAATCGGTTAAGCCGCTTGTCTTTCAAACAGGTGATTGCGGGTTCAAGTCCCGTCGGCACTACTTATGGAGAGGTGGCCGAATGGTAAGGCACTTCCCTGCTAAGGAAGCATGGGGTCACCCATTGCAGGTTCGAGTCCTGTCCTCTCCGTAGTGTAGTACCTTAGCTAAATTGTACTACATATGATCTGGGTCGGCTCGCCTATTAGGGTGGGCAGCGGTCTGTAAAACCGTCGTTTCTATACATTGCAGGTGCGAATCCTGCCCGGCCCACTGTGAGAGCGTGGTGTAACTGGATAACACATCAGGCTACGAACCTGAAGACGTGGGGGTTCAAGTCCCTCCGCTCTCGCTTATGTCCAAGGCGGTTAGCTCAAATGGCTAGAGCAGTGGTCTCCAAAACCAAAGGTTACAGGTTCAACTCCTGTACCGCCTGTTTCCCCCGGTAGCTCAGTTTGGTGAGAGCGCTGGTCTGAAAAACCAGAGGTCGTCAGTTCGATACTGACCTGGGGGGCTTTCGTTGCCCTGTAGCTCAGTGGTAGTAGCGGTCGCCTGTTAAGCGAACGGTCGTAGGTTCAATCCCTACCAGGGCAGTTGTTGCCGGATGGACGATAGGCAAGTCGCCGTGATTCTGACTCACGGAGAGGTTGGTTCGACCCCAACTCCGGCATCTAAATCATTGCCCTGTGGTGTAACTGGCAGCATATCTGACTTTGACTCAGACGGTCTAGGTTCAAACCCTAGCAGGGCAGCCAAACTATGCTCCTGTAGCCCAACTGGAATGAGGCCGCTATCTCAAAAATAGTGTGTTGTGTGAGTTCGAGTCTCACCAGAAGCATCAAAATTTGCTCCTGTGGCGGAATTGGCAGACGCAGCAGACTTAAAATCTGTGCTTTATTTTTGTGGGTTCGACTCCCACCAGGAGTATGCTTCGGGATGTAATTCAGTGGTCAGAAGAGGGATACTTTGGGAGTATGGAGCCGCAGGTTCGAGTCCTGCCATCCCGATATACCCCTGTGATGGAATTAGGTAGACATCTCTTGCTCAGACCAAGAGTTTATGAAGGTTCGAGTCCTGTCAGGGGTATGGCCTTTGTAGTTCTAGGCTTAAGGGTAGACTCTATTTATTTTTTATTTTACGTATGATAATATGGAGGCATGAAAAGAAATGACATCTTAGAAAAAGAAGCTCTTATCAGGCAATGGATTAGTGAACATCGTTCTAAGGCTTTTATTTGTCGTCAATTGCACTGCAAACCTCTAACCTTAGAATCATATCTAGCTAAACTCAACATCCTTTACAAAGGAAATCAAGGTGGTCGAGGATACAAATCGCTCAGAAATAAACCTGCAACTGATTATCTTTACAAAGGGTCAACTATTAGTACACATCGTCTGAAGCTCAAACTGATTAGAGATGGACTCAAAGTTGCAGAATGTGAATCTTGTCATGTGAGTAATTGGCTAGATGGTAAGATTCCTTTAGAGCTTCATCATATTAATGGTGATCGATATGACAATAGGCTAGAAAATCTCCAGATATTATGTCCTAACTGTCACGCTTTAACAGATAACCATGCAGGCAAAGCTCACAAAAATTTAGGTCTGAAGCTACGTTCTAAAGATGTAACAAAACCTATTGATGGGAGCGATGTTGATGATCGTTTCATCAGTGTACTAGTATTTGATAGCGCAGAAAGTCGTAATCGCTGGAACAAAATACCGCTTGCTATTAGGCAGTTAGTTAATCAGGGAGATGGGACTTATCGTTGTCAAGTTGGATATGGGACTTGCGTATACTGTGGCGAATTACTGACTAGTCCAGCTTGCGATTCTTTCTGTTCCCGAAAATGCTACAGGTTAGCATCCAGGCGAGTGGTAAGGCCTTCTAAAGAAGAACTCCAAGAACTAATTTGGAACAAACCAACTACTCAACTTGCAAGAGAGTTTGGTGTTAGCGATAAAGCAATAGAAAAATGGTGTAAAGCTTACGGCATTCAGAAACCTCCTAGAGGTTATTGGACTAAACAAAAGTCTCTTCAAGCTCCCGTGGCGGAATAGGTAGACGCACTCAGTTGAGGGCTGAGTTTTTTATGTTGCAGGTTCGATTCCTGCCGGGAGTACCAACACATCTAGGTGTAGCACCGTTATAAACTAAGAACAATTAATGATTTATGATTAATACAGCGCGGCGGAAATAACCCGTCAGTTAAAGAAGGTGAAAAAGCTTACTGTAAAAGCTTTCTTTCCTTCTGCCTCCTGCCTTCTGCCTCCTTGCACCAGTAAGCCAGAAATACATTATGCACTGCGAATTATGTGAAAGAAAGATGGAACAGTTAACCATCCATCACTTGATTCCAAGACAAAGTACCAAACGCAAGAAGGTTAAGCCTGGTCCTACCATCAATATCTGCTCAGCTTGTCATCGACAGATACACTCTTTCTTCGATAACAAGCACCTCGCTAGAGAACTCAACACCCTAGAAAAACTGAGGAATGAACCTCAAATGCAAAAATTCTTATCTTGGATCAAAAAGCAAAACCCTAGTAAACGGGTGAAGATTCATCGCCAAGGATAAAAGTTGTTGTTAGTTATTTGATTTCTTTACAAACAACAAACAACAAACAACTAACAACAAAAAATTGTGTATTCTGTAGGGGCGGGTTCACCAATCCGGTAAGTACATTGACCAATCTGTATGCTAAACCCGCCCCGGTGATGTCGGTGGGGCGGGTTTAGCTCAATTATAGTCTGGTTCCTAATTTTGGGTGAACCCGCCCCTACATTGGGCTAAGGAATTGTTTGGCGTCACTCTGATGGTCGCATGGCCAAGATCAAGAAGCGAGATTTTGGCTGTAAACGTTAAATCTCATCCCTCCCAAATTTGAAGTTGTCGTTCCGCAGCAACGATGCAATTGAGAAACTTGGGTGGATGCAGGAAGTTGTCATAAGCTAATGCCATCTGTCGAGCTGCTTCATGATACGGAACTCGCCCTATTCCTGTACCTAATCCAGGACAGGCAACGCTATCAATTTTGCGATCGCTAGATTGATTGTATCGCCGAACAGCAAGAAGCATTGCCCACATTGCCACATAGGGAATGTCAGTGCCAGCGATCGACATTGGCACTCGCATCGTAGGTGTGTGAGCTAGAAAAGGGTGTTTTGAATGACCTGTTTCCACAATAAATGATGTGCCGACAGGCTGTTCACCCAGAAATTCCTTCAGGATGTACTCCTGAACTTTTGTCATCAGGGAGTGACCAAAAAACTTAATGATTGCTGCATCCATGCCACCATCCATCATGCCGAATGAATTGGCAGGACTAACTAGACAGTCAAACTCCGGCAACCACTCAAAATAGTTATTAACTATTTCAATGTTGGGCAAATAGTTGAAATATTGTTGAAAAGCTGCAAATAGTTGTGAACTAGGAGCTACAAGTATTAGCTTCAAGTGTTGAAATTACCTCCGCTTAGAAAACTATTTTAGTTGCAAGCTCAGGCAAGCGTCAACTCAGTTGATAGGAAGTGGTAATGGACAGTTTATAAGAATGGGTTAAGCTAAAACGCACTTAAATTAGTTTGTCTTAATCTCCACGTATCCACGTCCCCGCGTCCCCGCGTCAGAACCAATTCACTTTCATGTACAACAGCTTATAGCAGTTATTGCATCCGTGAGATACAGATCCTATTCCCTATTCCCCATTCCCCATTCCTCATTCCCAAAAACTAGGCTCTTTGTACCTAATCTCAATGAGAAACGCTATATATGCAGGTGTGATGTAACTAGCAACATGTGGCTCTTGTAAAGCCTTCTTGCGAGTGCAAATCTCGCCACCTGCTTGTGTTAATTTCAACAGATAAGGAGCAAATTCGATGTCATAAAATATTACCGTGTTTGGTTACCCTTTCTCCGCGATCGCACTGGGCTTAGCCTTGTACCTGCTTTATCTTTGCTTGATCTACTTCTGGCGCAGCAAAAAGATCGCTACCAAGCTACTAGCAGCCGTTGCCGCAGCGGGAATTATTTTTCTGTCGTTACTCTGGTTCTCTTACCAATTATTTTTCTTGTCTTTACAATTTTCTTTATTTTGCAGGGCATCGGTAGATGAAACCATCGCTTTTCCGGATTATCACAAAACTATTTACATTATCGATAATGACTGTATGTTGACATCATACGACACTATTTATATTCGGGAAGGTTGGTTGCTGCCGACATTTAAAGAAATTGGTTCTACTCCTAGTTGGGCTAAAGAAGATACCAGTTTTCGTAAATCTGACTTAACTCAGAAAGGCGAGCTTTTAGAATTTGCAGACTTGCAAGTTAAAGGCAGCTTAGTCAACGTTACCTATAATCTCGAAACTAGGGAAATCACTATCGAGGAAATCGAAGTCGAATAAAAACAAAAATCAACATTAAAGCTAGAACACCAATTCACTAACCATAACTAGATGAAGGGGCGAAGCATTCGGGCGATAATTTACCTCTCAAACCCTAGTTTTTCAGTCCGAATGCTTCGCCCTGAGATGTCGATTTTGGCGTACATACGAATACTGAATCGGTGTTATAGAGATGATGAGCTTTCCTCACAACGAAGAATGAAATACTTTCTTCCCCAATTCTAAATTCTAAATTCTAAATTCTAAATTCCCAAAGAAGAGGTGATCTCAAATGACTCAGATGACAGTGACAGATGCACTGGCAGAATTGACGCTGCTGGAAAAACGCATTGATTCCGCAAGAACCGCTTTAGATAATAACACCTTAATTGCGGTTGTTGAAGTCGGTAAAGTACCAACAGGTTTCAAATCTAGAGATGAGCATGGAACCAAAGCAAGAGCAGCATTACAAAGAGTCGATGATCTAATTAATCGCAGACGAACCATTAAAAGAGCAATTGTTCTTTCTAATGCTTCAACAATGGTTTCTGTCGCCGGACAAGAGATGACAGTTGCTGAAGCGATTGAAATGAAGAATTTCATCTCTTACTACAACAATGTTCTGGCTACAATGACCTCAGTTTACTCTCGCACCTGCCAAGAGTACAAAACGGCTCAATCACGGGTGAAGCAGCGGCTGGATAAACTGGCAATAGAAGTATTAGGTAAAAATGCTTCCTCAGAGAAGTACCAGTCATTAGCTGATAGTTTCCTAGAGCGAGAGGGAGTTGAACTACTCGATCCAACTAATTTGGCAGAAGAAATTGCCAGACGACTAACCTTTATCGAGCAATTCGAGTCAACAGTTGATCGTGTACTATCTATCAGCAATGCCCGAACAATGATTGAAATTCCAGATTAACATAAGCTTGCTGGTCACTCGAAAATCTCTAAATTTATGGTTTTAGATGGATAGCTCAACTGCGTAGAGCACATGCTAGTAGAAGCATGAGGTGTCGATTCGCAACCGACTCCATCTTCCACGATCCTTAAAGCTTAAAGCTCAACGCTTAACGCTTAAAGTTCAATCCTTAGAGATTAGACCATTAACCTTCAAACGCTAAAGGTTAACCCTCGATCAAATCCAGGGGTTTGGTTGTAGGTTCCATAAAACCTTGAGGTTTCCACCTGGCTGAGTGATCAGCATCTTAATTTGGAAGTAATGAGTAATGAGCGTCTGACGACGCAGGGAGCAGGGAGCAGGAAGCAGGGAGCAGGGTAAAATTCCACGTCGAAAAAGAGAATAAGAAACAAGTCAGTTTCCCTTAGAGCCTTCTGCCTTCTG
>JAAHGL010000324.1 GCA_010692635.1 Symploca sp. SIO2C1
CCACAGAGCCTCAAATGTACTATGCTTCCTACCCTTTTCCTGAACAGCAGCGTCGTTATGCCTTACAGGGTGCGATCGCTACTTTGTTTGTTACTTCTTTAGTGTTAATCGCACTGGCTGTGAGCTAATTCCGATTGTGGCTTTCTTTGTTGAAATTACCTTGGAGTAAAGATTATGACTATTTTGATTTCACTCTTTGTTGTAGGTTGGATAGCTGCTTCTGTAATTGGCACTCAAGCCTACTTTAGAGGTGAGCAGTCCAAGCCCATCCATGAGCGCAACTGGCGTTCAGACTCTTTTGAGAAATTGGCTAAATCTATTACTGGTACTGAGATGGACTATACCACCCGCATTCCAGCTTATTCCATAGACAGCTACTTCAGCCGTTTGTTGCCTAGCGACTAAATCTTTTGACAAAGGAGCGTCTGTTTCCCCTAGAACACCGATTCAGTATTCCTATTTACGACACAGTCCACATCCCAGGGCGAAGCATTCGGACAGAAAAACTAGGGTTTCAGAAGATAAATTATCGCCCGAATGCTTCGCCCCTACATCTAATTTTGATTAATGAATCGGTGCTCTAGTGCTTGTTCTAGGGGAATTTTGTTTGGGCTATCTTCTTAGCCTTCACTCCCACTGTTCAATTCGCGGTTGCACCTGCTGCTTCTTTCGGTGACTCCCTACTCTATACAGCGTTTTTCATTTAGATGAGGGACAAAGAGCCTGGTTTTTGGGAATGGGGAATGGGGAATGGGGAATGGGGAATAGGATCTGTACCTCACTAGATTGAGAAATGCTGTAAGCATTCTTAATTCTTAATTCCGCGCAGCGGTACTAGCCTAACTGTTTTAGTTCATCCGTTAGAGTATCCAACTCTTCCTGAACTAGTTCTACCAGTGGTTCCTGCTCTGGCTTCTCTGCTTCTTGTGTTAAAGCCTCCAATGACTCTAACTCTTGAGTAGGATTTTCCTCGGCAGCAACCAAGGATTCGTCTTCTAACTCATCACTAATAACTGTCTCGGCAGCAACCAAGGATTCGTCTTCTAACTCATCACTAATAACTGTCTCGGCAGTAACCAAGGATTCATGTTCTAACTCATCCCCCTCCTGCTGTGTCTCCAATGACTCTAACTCATCAGTAGAAGTATCCTCAGCAACATCCAATGTTTCTTCGTCTTGTTCCTCTCCCTCCTCAGCTATCTCTGATTGCTCCGCCTGCTCTGCTTGAGCATCACTCCAAGGAGAATCATAGTGATTCCAAGGTAGGATTGGCTTGTTAGGCAGATTGTCCGTCAACACCGTGATGTTCTCCGGGTCTGGTTCCGGTAACTTCAGGCCCTCTTCCGGGGAGTTAGTTTGAACTTGTTTAGAACTCATAATCCGAACTTAGCCAAAACTACTTAAGTCAATCACTGGGAGGAAAAAAGCTACCAGTATATGCAAGGTAACTATCAAGGCAACGCTCCAAGTGACGTAGGCAGAATACTTCAATGACGAAGAGACATCCTCTAGTCGTTGTTTATTTGCATTGTATGTTTCTACTAGATTAACAAGCATTCGCAGTTGATACTCTTGTTGTGATAACACGAGGTAGCGTTCCAGAAACTTTTTATCTCCTAAATTGGGAGACACTACTAACTGACGGGGCAAAAAAGCGTTCAGCAGTAGGGTGAAATTTACCAGAAATCCTAAGAGTTCCGCAAGGCTGAAGGGACTAGGGAAAAACAATAGCCGCGAGATGGTTAAGCTTGTGAACAAAGCACCGTTGGTGACAAACAAAATATTAAGTTTTGTTGTCAAGCTTTGACTTTGCTCTCTTTGTTGAGCTATGACCATGCGAACATCGTGGGCTGCTAGCTCTAGAGTTAAGGGAGAGGGACCTTCAGAAGTTTTGGTTTTCTCTGAAGTTTTAGCTTTCTCCGAGGCTTTAGCTTTCTCCGAGGTTGGCTTTGCTTCCAGTGTTGGAGGTTTTTTTAAGGTTTGGGTTGCCTCAGAGATTTTAGCTTTCTCAGCAGTTTTAGCTTTCTCAGAGGTTTTCTTTACTTCCTGTGTTTGGGGTTTCTCAGAGGTTTGGGTTGTTTCTGATGTCTCTGGTATATTCTTTGTCTTTTCTACAAAGTCATTTACTGCGGCAGTCATCGCTGGGGAATGAGTCACATTTTCGCTTTTGGTGGCATATCTTTAACTACCAGCTTAATCCCTATAATTCAGGATTTTCAAGCAGATTTTTGGCAAAAATCTAGTTGATTCCAGCAAACCTATGAGCCAGTCTCGAAATAACTTACAATAGTTTTAGCGATCGCTTCAGTTCCATCCTTTTTCAATCTTTGGGACTCCTTCGGAAGTTGAGGTTCTTGGTATAAAAATTCCCAGTCACTTTGGAAAAATTCTGCCGGTGTCAAAATTTGATGGTAGGAGTAATCTTGTATACCCTGTAATAGGATATTAGCCTCTGCAAAACCATCGCGGGTAAGAGAAACAAGTGGGATATCTAGCCTTAGAGTCTCAGCAAAGGTGCTGTATCCTGGCTTGGAAACCACTCGTCCACACAAAGGCATAAAATCTACAGGTCGGTAGTCATAACCAGAAACTTTTAGTAAATTGGGCAAATCAGGAGCCTGACGGTCAAAGGTGATAAACTGCCAGTCAGGGAAGTTAGATAGAACCTGGTAGGGAATCTGCTGGAGACTTAGTCCTCCAAAGGTTAGTAGGATAGTTTTTTCCTGAGGTGACTTTAAATCAAGCTTTTGCCTTAATTCATCTGGACTGTAGCGTGGTGTACCACCAGTTAAACCCACATCTGTAATCTGAGGAAAAGCGCTCATGGGTTCGTGTAAGGGAAGGCGAAATAAGCGATTGCACTTACCGTAACTCTCACTAATCCAATCTGCTATTTCTCCAAATTCTCCTCCCCAATCTCGATAGATAAAATCCCAGCCAAAGTTACTCATCATCCAGCAGGGAATTCCTGCCGCTTTAGCAATATCTGCGGCTAAGGGGGGAATATCTGCCAAGATTAATCCTACTCGGTTAGTGCGGATAAAGTTAACTTCCCCAGCGATAATTGAGTTGGCACTAGAACGAATTTGCTGTAGCTTTTCTAATGTTGCCTCTTTATCCATGTTCAAGCTGTCGGATTGAACAACACCGATATCAAAAGACCTTGGGCGATGAATAAAGTCTCCAGGAATATAAGACTCCAACAACCAGCGCGGTGCAGTAGTTACTAGAACTAACAAGATTTCGGGACACAGTTGTTGAATAACAGCGGCTACAGAAGAAGCACGTACAGCATGACCAAATGCGTGGTTAGTGATGGCAATATATAAAACTGGTCGAGACATGGGGAAGTGTCGGTAAATTACTAGTCTTGTCTAGGCTAATCTGAAAATTTAAAAATTATAAGTTCTGTCTTGTCCCTAAGCTCCCTAAGCTCCTCACCCTTTTTTCACTTACCCCAAGATACTGTCTTAAGTGTTAAGAGCAAGTGCTGTTTTTTGGAAAGCGATCGCTCTTTTTAATACTCTCCAGCGATGTCCTTGAAGAATTCGGTTATCTACATGAACATTTCCACAAATGAAGGAAAATACTTATATAATTCAGCATAGCATTTAACATCCTTGAGAGGAATACAAATTCGCTTTACGGCATTGCAATCATCTGTAGGCATTTGACTATCTAGATACTGAATTTCTTTAAGTGTTAGATTGGGCACTTTTATTTCATAAGGTTTATCTAATTCTGTTGCATTAAAATTCTTATTAAATTTACATTTTTCTGCTAGATTAAGGCAGTTTTTTTCAAAAAGTAGCCATCCAATTGTTAGCATACGAGAACCATCGGCATAACGAAAATCAAAAATTTGCTTATAATTAAGTTTTTCGCCTTCCGAACGTACTGAATTGACAACACTAATACTTTCCTCCAGCTGATTATTAATTATTCTTTTATAGAAATTTGCCAAATTTTTTCCTGTCAAATTGCTCGGTTTTAGGTCAATAGGAATTTTTTCTTTAGGTAGTCTTTCTTGTAACTTATTTTCTCTAAACTCGTTTATTTGTTCTCTAGTCAAACCTTCCTCTTGAGGTCGTTCTTTTTCTGCACTAACTGTAACAATTAAAACACTTCCAGATACTAAGTGACTTATAAGAGTATCAATATCATCTAGAATTGTTTTTTCTAGTGGGCTATCATAGTCAAGCCATACAATCGATTTTTTACTCCATTCAATTGTTGGTAGAACTTCATAGGAAGTTCCGTATTTAATTTTTATACACCCAAATGGTTTATTATATTCAAAACGCTCTTTGGCATGCTTATCTTTTTCTATACTTATCATATCTTCAATATGTAAGGATTTATGAAAAAGAATAAAGTCACTAAAGTAAGTTGAGCCAAAACCTACATATCTATAAGTTGTCAGTTCTCCAAACGGACTTAAGGCTCGAAGAGAATCGCATATCATCTTTCTTTCAACTGCTTTGGCAGGACGAAGACGGTAATTAATTTTTGAATAACTACCAGCCATTATGCTTATCCTTCGTTGTTTAGATAGTAATCAAAGGTTGTTTCACCAACATCTTTATTCGATGAAAGATTTAACAGTTCTTTAACTAGCTCAATTTCTTCAATTGGCTTGCTATATTGTATATTGGCACGTCTTTGGCGAGGTGGAATTTCTGATTGCTCAGGTATTTCAAAGGTGGTACTTGTATCTGCTTCAAATATTGAGTGAACTGAAGTTTGGTCATATGCTTGTTCAAGTAGGCTTTCAGATATTTCACCACGTTCTACACGGCTCTTTTCCTCTGCCATTTTTCTTAAAAATATGAGAATAGATGCCGTTAATTTATATATTTCTTGTTTGATCGATTTGTAGATTGGTGAATCGTAATCAATTCCTGTTTTTGTTGTTGTCCAAGGCAAATAAGCAGCATCATTAGACTCAAAAAAGGCATAGCCTCTAAAGAATGCGAAATCAGCATGATATTTTGGGAAGCCATTTTTTGTTCCCCAGCCAGTTATTTCAGTTTGGTCAGCTTCAAGAACCATACGTTCATTACAAAATACATACCATCCACCTTCATTTAGATTTCTATCGGATACACCAGCATACAAACTCACATGCACTGGTGTATCTATTTCATGACTGCCAAAGTACTTATATTCCTTTTCAAATTTGGCAACTTTAATCTTGTCTGAAGTACGAAAATTAAGTGAAGTTGGGCGTATCATTTCATTATTGATACTAATACTTAATCCTTTTTTTAATTTTAAGGTATATGCGATTGTTAATTCTTGTTTTAATTGCGACAAAAAATTGTCTAATCTCAAGTCCTCTGAGACACTTTCATGCAATTTTTCAATTAATATTTTAGTCCCAGTTTCACTAGATTTATTATTATCATATTCTTGAATTTGTGAAAATTCAAATGTCCATTCGTCTTTCTTTTTCCACTCCTCTACATCTTCTGAGATTAAAAATTCTGAGTTATGTGTAGTTGATTCAACTTTAAATTTTTGCCCGATCTTGAAAAAAGCTCGCTTCATTCCAATTCCGAATCTTCCAATTGATTTTGGTGTTGCTTCGGCATCGTTTGCTCTACCAAATTTAAAAGCATACTCCTCTGCATCTTTTACAGTTATTCCCCCGCAATTATCTTCAATTCTAAAAAAATCTTTGCTAGTAAAAATTTTTATCCAAAGTCCTTCATAATTCTCATTACTCTGTAAACGGGTTGCACCATCTACCGAGTTATCTACAAGATCGACAATTGCACGAATAAGAGGAATATCTCGCACCAACATATATATGAATAACTCTTTAGTTGGTTTAGCATTAATAACCCGTCGATTATCGTTCATTTTATGTCTTTATAAGTAGACTTTTGATTTTGTAAATAATAAAGTTTTATGATCAAATAATCTAAATAGCTAACTAGCATTATTTTATTGTAGGGCAACTGTGCACCTATATATAAAGTTCACGAGTGATAGCGGATTGAGAACCCCGACTTCTTGAAGGATACTGCTGGCGAATAGGGGGTATGACCCCTCACCTCAAGATTTTTGGTTATTCCGCTAGATGTAGAGACGAGCCTGCCGTAGGATACCCGTAGTGCTGTTGGTGCGTCTC
>JAAHGL010000325.1 GCA_010692635.1 Symploca sp. SIO2C1
GCAAGGCAACTACAACTAGTGTGGGGAGTCAAACCCTTGTTGGTGCTAGATTTACCTTCTACCGGGTACTGTGCCCAAATCAGGGTTTCTGGAGATCTCTAATGACAGTTACTCAAAAAATTAGTCGAGTACTTTTGGACATTGATGAATGGTTAATGGCGACAATTACTCTGTTAAAATCGCCAATTTTAGTTTATTTACAGATTTACTATTATATGGTATAAAGTAAAGCTCGTAAGTTTTAGCTGAGCAACAAATGATCAATTTTTCTATATATATGTAAGTTCAAGTTAAATCTTTGCATGTAATATATACAATGCGTAACTTGATTTACGTACCTAGAACTCCCATTGTAACAATCGGAGTTCCCAACCAAGGTAAACTTATCTACCAATTAATTGCAGACTAATTCCTAAAGAAAAGATATTAAAGGATGAAAGCCTATGTTGCGCTATAGAGTTCGTGCCATTTTGTTTACTGCTGGGATGATTTGTGCCTTCACTGTAGGATGGTCTCCCGCGCGATCGCAGGAAGCTGAAGTAGAAGAGGCGGCAGTGGAAGAGGTGCAAGAGGTGGAGATACCCACCGGAGATCCTACAGCAGCAATAACTACTAAAGATACGGATATTCCCGTTGATGAACTGAAACTGCTCGTCAAGCCCCTCACCCTTGAAGAACTCGAAAATGAAGCAGCAGCGTGGCTGGAAGTGCTCAAAAGAAGGGCTCAAACCATCAGCGAGGCTGAAATTGCTGTTAAGCGCCAGAATTTATCTATTGAGCAAAAGGAAGAAGCAGCTAGTCAGTTAGAAAAAGCAAAAGAAGCTCTAGCAGAAGCAGAAAAGGCTCAAGAAAAAGCTGAGCCGGGCACACCTGAATACGAAGACGTCACAAAAAAGGTAGAAGAAGCCAAAGAAAATCTCAGCAAAGCTGAAGAAGCGATCGAACAAGCGGTAGCTACCCAAGAGGCTCTCCAAGAGGATGAAGGGCTGAAAGAGTCTTTGAAGAAAGCACAGAGAAAGGCAGACTACGATGCAGCAAATGAAACCGTTGAAAGGGCTGAAAAAGAGCGAGAGGAATTAGAACCAGGCTCGGCAGAATACGAGAGGGCAACGGAAAAAATCGACCAATTAAAAGAGGCGATCAAGCTCTATGAAGAGACTGGTGAAATTCAAGGGGATGCGATACCCGATACACCAGAATTTGAGAAAGCCCAGAAGGACTTCCTAGATGCCCAGAAAGCCATGAATAAAGCACGGGAAGCTATTGATGGGGTAGAGTCAGATGAAGCAGATGAAGCGGATGAAACAGATGCAGCAGATGAAACAGATGAAGCAGATGAAGCAGATGAAGCAGATGAAACAGATGAAGCAGATGAAGCAGATGAAACAGATGAAATAGATGAAACAGATCAATCTTCTGAAGCTCTCGACGACACTGCAGCCCTCTTAGAAGGAACTGAAATTGAAGCTGATGGAGAAGAGAAAGTTGCTGGTTCCCCTGAAGTAGTTGATACTGAAGATAACCTCGAAGAAAAACAAGAGCAACTGGATAAAGCGTCAGAAAATTTGGCAGAGAGTGCTGAAGAAGAGGCGGATTTAAAAAATAATCTAGTCGAAACAGTTACTGCGCTTCAATCGCTACAAACAGGAATCATCGATCGCTTTAAAGTTGTCTTGGATGAACTAGACAACAAAGGTGGTAACAGCGAGGCTTATCGCAAATACATTGAAGCTGTTAGCGGTATCGAATTTGATGTCACAGACACCGAAGGTTTAGGGGTGCGGCTTATTAGTTGGGCAAAATCAGAAGAAGGAGGGATACGCTGGCTAATTAATATTGCTACCTTTATCGGGGTTCTTGCTGGCTCGATTATTGCCTCTCAGCTCCTCGCACATGCTACCCTCAAATTCCTTCTTAAATACGGAGACGAATCCCAAACATTACGTGACTTCATCGTCATGCTCATCAAGCGGGGAGGGGTTGTTCTTGGTGTCCTGTTGGCTCTAACAGCGTTAGAAGTCAGCCTCGGTCCCATCATAGCTTTAGTTGGTGGTGCTAGTTTCGTACTGGCGTTCGCACTGCAAAGTAACCTAGGTAACTTTGCTAGCGGTTTGACACTGATGCTCGCCAAGCCTTTCGATGTAGGTGATGAAGTCAAAGTTGCCGGACTCTGGGGATATATTGATTCTGTTACCTTAGCAAGTACGAAAATTAAAGGTTGGGATTCCCAGATCATTACTCTTCCCAACAGCATGGTTTGGGGTAGTATCATTGAAAACCTGACCACCGAAGAGTTTCGTCGCGGTGGAGTACCGGTTCTTGTCTCCTTCGACACTGATCTCCGCAGGGTCAAGGAAATTTTGAACGAGATTGGCAAATCCCACCCCTTAATTCTACAGGATCGGTCTGTGGGGGCTTATATTTATAAAGGTACAGAACATTTTGTCTGGACTGGTATTAAATATTGGTCAAAAACTGATGACTATTGGACAGTTTATGAAGACCTAGCCTTCATGATTCAGGAGCGCTTTGCTAAAGAAGGTATCCAGATTGCCATGCCACAACAGCAAGATATTCGCATTCAATATACACCCAATGGCAAAACGCCAAAACAGGTTTCACAAGTACCTGCTGAAGCATTTGAACCTCATAAAGTATCTCAGGATAGTTCTGATTCACCAGTTGATGATCCACATGGTGAACCGGATATCGATGTGCCCGACTTTATGTAAATAACAACAAGCGACGGGGAAGCCAACCATAAAGTAAGGGTTGGAGAAAATATAGCCCCGCCGCCTATTCATTGGTTATTAGCATTAACCGCCATTAATCCCTTCTCCAAGCCTAGCAGCTATGGAGCCTGGATCAATTATCAATTATCAATTATCAATTATCAATTGATAATGCAGCTTTGGGTAAACGAAGGAAAAAAAAGTAATCGAGCAACTTGCCTGATTTTATTTACGGCTCTGTCTTTAACATTTTTAGTTTTATCAGTCAAAGTTTTTGCTGCTTGGACAACGCGATCTTTAAGTTTGATGGCGGAGTCTCTGCATACTTTACTCGCTACTTTCAGCGCTCTTCTGGGTTTGCTCACCATGACAGCACAAAACTTCCCTATACGGGAGTCAGTTTACAGTCATGGCAAACGAGAAACTTTTTTGACACTCTTACTTACTGCTTTTTTAAGCATTGCTGGAGTAAAGTTGTTGGAAACAGCAACTCAGCAGTGGAAATTTGCAGTTGAGGGAGAAAGCCTGATTTTTCCGGTTCGCGTCAGCTTACCTTTAATTCAGCTGTTAGGTATTTTAGTTGCCACTAGCCTAGGTTTGTTATTACTATGCATGTGGGGAGCTAGAGTCCTCAGAAATAGTATCTTACGTATTCATGCCTTACAACAGCTCAAGGATGCAGGATTAACTGTATTGGTAGTGGTGGCTCTGGTGGGAGTTTGGTGGGATTTAGTCTGGCTAGATGTCTCCCTAGCGGTAGTATTGGTGCTCTTGACGGCAGTAAATTTCTGGCAAATAGTGAATTGGCACTTACCCCTCCTGGTTCAGCAAACTGCCATCGCTCCAGAAATGCTGGCTAAAATTGCTAGCCAAGTTAGAGGTGTTACCCACTGTTACCGGATCCAATCACAAGGTATTGTTGGCAGGTTGGTGTATATTCAGATGCATATAGTAATCCATCCTGAATTTGCCGAAGCCATTGCTGATATTGCTGAACGGATTGAGGAAGATATCCAAATGCACTATGGTCCGATTCAAGTTACTTTTTATATTGAAAAGAACTCTATCAATGGATAATGGATAATGGATAATTAATAATGGATAATTGATAATTGATTAATTTGGTTGAAGAGCTTTCCTTCCAAATCCGCCTATTCTACCATCGTTATCTTGTCCCCAGCTTCCCCAGCTTTCTCAAAACGGGGGTAGCTAACTGGGATTTGGTATCACTCCTTCAGTTTAATAATTTTGAACTTTCAATTTTCTAGAACAAAAAATAACGCTGTGCCATGGGTAAAATGGTTGCTGGTTCACAGGTGAGTAACTCTCCATCTGCTCTTACTTCGTATGTTTCTGAGTCAACCTCTATCTTTGGCAAAGCATCGTTGAGTTTCATATCTACTTTACTAAGCTGACGAGTTCCTGATACCGCAACCGCTGGCTTTTGTAAGCCAATCTGCTTAGGAATTTCATTTTCTAAGGCTGCTTGGGAAATAAAAGTAAGAGAAGTTGCTGCAATCGCACCACCGAAACTAGCAAACATGGGACGCATATGAACAGGTTGAGGAGTAGGAATACTAGCATTAGCATCACCCATTTGTGCCCAAGCGATCGCGCCGCCTTTAATTACTATTTCTGGCTTGACACCAAAAAAGGCGGGACGCCACAGACACAAGTCGGCTAATTTCCCTGCTTCTACAGAGCCGACATAATCAGCAATACCGTGAGCGATCGCAGGATTAATTGTATATTTGGCTACATAGCGCTTGGCTCGGAAATTGTCGTTTTCCAGGGATTTCCCAGTAGCTTCTTCTAGAGATGGAGGAGCTAAAAATCCCCGTTGCACCTTCATTTTGTGAGCTGTTTGCCAGGTGCGGATAATCACCTCACCTACTCTTCCCATGGCTTGGGAGTCAGAAGCAATCATACTAAATGCTCCCAAGTCGTGCAGGATATCCTCAGCTGCAATCGTTTCCCGGCGAATTCGAGACTCAGCAAATGCTACATCTTCTGGAATCCCTCGATCTAAATGATGGCAAACCATCAACATATCTAGGTGTTCTTCTAAGGTATTAGTCGTGTAGGGACGGGTAGGATTAGTTGAAGAAGGCAGAACATTAGCTTCGCTACACACCTTAATAATATCTGGAGCATGACCACCACCAGCTCCTTCTGTATGGTAAGTATGGATTACCCGGTTTTTAAAAGCGGCGATGGTATTTTCCACAAACCCGGCTTCATTGAGAGTGTCGGTATGAATTGCCACCTGCACATCATACTCATCTGCCACTGTTAAACAAGTATCAATCGTTGCCGGAGTAGTACCCCAGTCTTCATGTAGCTTCAAACCCATTGCTCCTGCTAACACTTGTTCGGAAAGTCCTTGGGGTTGAGAGCTATTACCTTTACCTAAAAACCCCAGATTCATGGGGAACGCATCAGCAGCTTGTAGCATGCGGTGGATATACCAAGCTCCAGGAGTGCAGGTAGTGGCATTAGTGCCGGTAGCAGGTCCTGTACCACCTCCTAACATAGTAGTAACTCCAGAAGCGATCGCAGTTTCAATCTGTTGGGGACAAATGAAGTGAATGTGACTATCGATTCCCCCAGCAGTGAGAATCATCCCTTCCCCAGCTACCGCCTCAGTCGCTGGACCAACAATAATATCTACATTATCTTGAATATAGGGATTTCCAGCTTTCCCAATCTTGAAGATTTTACCGTCTTTAATACCAATATCAGCTTTGACAATACCCCACCAATCCAGAATCAAGGCATTAGTAATCACCAAATCCACAGCACCATCAGCACGGGAGATTGGGGATTGTCCCATACCATCACGAATCACCTTACCACCACCGAACTTTACTTCATCACCGTAGGTGGTGTAATCTTGTTCCACTTCAATGAATAACTCAGTATCCGCTAATCGGATGCGATCGCCTACTGTCGGACCATAAGTTTCTGCATAAGCGCGGCGATCCATTTTATAGCTCATGATTGATTCTCTGTTATCGGTAAAGCACCTAAATTTAGGCAATAGTGTCAATTATCAATTATCAATGAATAATTGATAATTGACAATTGATTAATTCGGTTTAATAGCTCATGAGTGTAGAAGCTATACTAGACAGAGCTTTTAATCATTTTTTTCGAGCCCAAGTACAAGGAAATAGTATCTTTTAGTTCAAAAACCTTGCACTTTCGTTGAGATTAACTCAAAACTTGTTACTTGTTACTTGTTACTTGTTACTTGTTACTTGTTACTTGTTACTTGTTACTTGTTACTTGTTACTTGTTACTTGTTACTTGTTACTTATTCAGCAAACCCTATTCACCTAAATAGGGA
>JAAHGL010000326.1 GCA_010692635.1 Symploca sp. SIO2C1
TGGGCATCAAGATGGATGGGAACGAGTAGGGTATCGCTCATAGGTTGTGTCCGATTACTATCGGTTTTCTTTCTCGAAGAAGAAAAATCCTAACCAGAATTTTCATTCCTCTTACCTTAAAGACGTTTTCACAGGCTCATTCAGGCCAATTTTTCCAGTTAGGGGCAATTTTTTGCAAAATCCGGTCATAACTCAAAAAAATGTCCTAAAAAATGGTCATTTAGGAACAAAACTTTACAAATTTAGCTCACCTTTTCTTTCCCTACCTCCCCATTGCTGCCAAGGACAAACGGTCGAGCATTGCCTTAAAATCAGGAAATGCTCTATCAACCACCACGCCCCAAAATTCCGGATTGTAGTTGGCAGCGTCCCCTTGGACTTGGCTGGGACAAACCCTACACTGTAAGTGATGCCAGTAATCTTGATGATGGCCCGTGGCACGGAATGCCTGTTGGCGGTTTTGGAGCAGGTTGCATTAGTCGCTCCTCCCGGGGAGATTTTAATCTCTGGCATCTTGATGGGGGACAGCATACCTTTCGTAGTCTCCCAGCTTGTCAGTTTAGTGTCTTTGAGCGATCAGAAAATTCCCCTGCCCAAGCTTACGCTCTTTGTACTGAACCACCGGAGGATGGTACTCTCAGTGCGTGGCAGTGGTATCCGGCTTTTCTGGAAACAGGGAATGGAACACAAGCAGCACCAATTCCCAATACGGGAACTTACCAGGCTCTGTATCCCCGCAGTTGGTTTACCTATCAACAGGTTTTTCAAACCGAACTGACTTGCGAGCAGTTTTCTCCTATTTGGGCGGGATCTTATCAAGAAACCAGTTACCCGATCGCAATTTTTGAGTGGACAGCTCACAACCCTACCGATGCTCCCATTACCCTGAGTATTATGCTTACTTGGCAAAATATGGTGGGTTGGTTTACTAATGCCGTTAAGAAAGCGCAGGTGGGAGAGAATAGTAATCCCTTCTCTGAGTACCAACCCCGGTGGGGAGATAGTACAGGCAATTATAATCAGTGGATTGTTGAGAGCTACCGGGTAGGTTGTTTGCTAGACAGGGTGAGGCTGCATGATGAGATTCAGGAAGGGGAAGGACAACTGTGCTTTGCCACCGTTACTAATCCCAGTATGGAAGTGTTTTATCACTGTCGCTGGAATCCTGTAGGTAACGGTGCAGAGGTTTGGAGTACCTTCGCTGCTGATGGTAGTCTAGGGGATACTCAAGATGAGACAGCAGCCGCCCCGGTCGAACAAATTGCTGCTGCGATCGCAATTCGCTTCACTATTCGTCCCGGCAGAACTCGTAAAATCCCCTTTATTCTAACTTGGGACTTCCCTATTACTGAGTTTAGTCAAGGGGTTCAATATTACCGACGCTATACTGATTTCTTTGGTCGCACAGGCAATAATGCTTGGTCAATGGTAAGAACTGCTCTCAAGCATACCCAACTTTGGCAAGAGCGGATTAATGACTGGCAGGAGCCAATTTTAAATCGAGAGGATTTACCTAATTGGTTCAAGATGGCTCTGTTTAATGAGTTGTACCTGCTCACCAGTGGTGGTACTCTCTGGACAGCAGCGGATGAACAGAACCCAGTAGGTCAATTTGGTGTTTGGGAAAGCTTAGATTGCCGCTGGTACGAAAGCATAGACGTGCGGCTTTATGGTTCCTTTGCCCTAGCTATGCTTTGGCCTAGATTGGATAAAGCGGTGTTAGAAGCTTTTGCACGAGCTATTCCTGCCATCGATGATACACTCCGCATTATTGGTGATAACCAGGCAACAACTATCCGTAAAGCCGCAGGTGCCACACCTCGTGATCTCGGTGCTCCCAATGAGCATCCTTGGGAACGTACTAATTACAGCAATTACGAGAATTGGCACCAGTGGCAGGATTTACCCAGTGATTTTGTCTTGCAGGTTTATCGGGATTTTATCCTAACTGGTAGTAAGGATACCGAGTTTTTGTGGGAATGTTGGTCAGGGGTAGTCGAGACTCTGGCTTATCTCAAGACTTTTGATCTAGATGGTGATGGGATTCCTGAACATTCTGGAGTACAGGCTCAGAGGCAATTAAGGGGGATTAGTGCCTATAGTGGTGGGTTATGGTTAGCAGCCTTAGAAGCTGCGATCGCGATCGGGGAAATTCTTCTCAATGATTATCCACCAATATCTCCCTTGCTGGAAGTACCTGAACCAGAATTGATTCAAGAAGCGATCGAACTCTATCGCCGATGGTTAGCGGAAGCTCAAGTAGTCTATCAAGAAACCTTGTGGAATGGTCAATACTATCAGCTCGATAGTGACAGTGGTTCAGATGTTATTCTGGCAGACCAGTTATGTGGTCAGTTTTATGCCCAGTTATTAGGATTACCTGATATTGTACCAATAGAATGTGCTCAGTCTGCTGTTCAAACTGTGTATGATACCTGCTTTTTGAAGTTCTACGATGCTCAACTAGGAGCGGCAAATGGTCTGAGCTTTAATAGAACATTAGAAGAGTCTGATCATACTTATCCTCTAGAAGTCTCAATTGGTATTAACTTTGGATTAGCAGCATTCTTAATGAAATTAGGGATGAAAGATGAAGCTTTGCAACTAACGGAGGCAGTTGTCAGGCAAATTTATGAGAATGGACTGCAATTTAGAACCCCCGAAACTATCACCACAGTAGGTAGTTTTCGTTCTAGTCACAACTTAACAGCAATGGCAATTTGGGCAGTTTATTTAGGGCTTGCTTAATAATTTTGGAAATAATGGTTTTGAAGAAAACAGTAATGAGTAATGAGTAATAAGTAACAAGTCATGACTATTAGCAATTAACAATTAGCAATTAACAATTAGCAATTAGCAATTAACAATTAACAATTAACAATTAACAATTATCAATTATCAATTAGCTGAACTTCAAAAACTTGGGCAAACATTGCAGCAACCGACTGACGTACCTGTTCTACCGTAATCCCAGGGATAAACTGAGCAAGGCTACCAACTGGTTTATTAGCAATGCCACAAGGTACGATCTGCTCAAAGCCTGATAGTTCAGGACAAACATTGAGAGCAAAGCCATGCATTGTCATCCAACGTGACACTTTAATTCCAATTGCGGCAACTTTGTGTCCCTCTAACCAGACGCCAGTCATCCCTGCAAGGCGCTCTCCTTGGAGTCCGTAAATACCAAGAAGTTCAATTAATACCTCCTCCAACTGTCGTAAATACCAGTGCAAATCTTGCTGATAATACCGCAGATTCAGAATTGGGTAACCTACTAGTTGACCGGGACAGTGGTAGGTCACTTCACCACCTCGCTCTACCCGGTAAATATTTGATCCTACCAGATTTGGGTCAAAGTTAAGAAACTCGAGGCTGGCTCCTCGACCAAGGGTGTAGACTGGGGGATGTTCCAACAACAGCAGCACATCATCCAGACTAGGGTCTTGGATGCGCTCTGCTACAAGCGATCGCTGCTGTTCCCAAGCTACAGCATAAGGCACTAAACCCTGATTTTTGAGCAAGCATCGACGCGGCAAAACCTACTCTCCCGCAGAAAGCCTTTAACACCTTAGTGTAGCCGTTTGAGGATAATCCATACTCATTACTCATTACTCATTACTCATTACTTCTTCGGTGACTAGATTGTAGGACGTACCGTAAAAATTCAGATTTAGCATCGGGATGAGTTAAATAATGCAAAGGAATCTGAAGAGAAGTCAAAGGTGAGTGTTCTCCAGAATACAAAGTGCTACCGTAAAAGTATCCCCCAAAAGCAGCAATACCTACACTGTTGCAATTCACAACATAAACCTTATAGGAGGGAGTAGATCAGTATGAAGCTTGTAATCCAGGGCAAGAATATTGACATCACCGATGCGATTCGAGAATATGTACATCAAAAAGTTGAAAAGGCAGTAAATCATTTTCAAAACTTAACTACTGAAGTAGATGTGAATTTATCGGTGGCTCGTAATCCCCGGATCAATCCTAAGCAGACTGCTGAAGTTACTATTTACGCTAATGGTACGGTAATTCGTGCCCAAGAAGGCAGTGAAGACTTATATGCAAGTATTGATCTGGTTGCAGACAAAATTCATCGCCAATTGCGGAAATATAAAGAGAAGCTACAGCATAAAAAAAACCATCCTCAGGCTAAGATGGCCAATGTAGTAGTAGAAGCTCCAGCAGTAGATGATCTAATTCGCGATCGCACCCCTGAATTGCCTAGCGAAGTTGTGCGCATGAAGTATTTTGCCATGCCACCGATGACGGTAGAAGAAGCATTGGAGCAGTTGCAACTAGTAGATCACGACTTCTACATGTTCCGGAATGCCAAAAACGATGAGATAAATGTAATTTATGAACGTAACCACGGTGGGTATGGAGTTATTCAACCCCGCAATGGCAATGGTCATACCCATCACAAAAATGGTAAGGTTGCCAATGCTGCGGAATACGCAACTCCCAAGTAAAGCTTTTGGTCGATTCTTTGATTAAGTTGGGTCTGTTTTCTTGAAATACTCTCCTGCTGGATTTATCAAGTACTTAGCAGGAGAGTATCAATTGAGTCGATATAGTACTAGGCAAATACGTCAAGACATGAGGAGAATTCACCACAAAGTCACAAAGAACACAAAGAAAATATATATGTCCCATTGATAATTACTCAGGGTAGAGTTTACCAGCAATTTAGTAGAACAATAATTGATAGTTACTCTGGGAGGAAGCTTTTGAACTGGCAACCTCATTCCTGGCAATTGGCGATAACCCTAGCATTAGGGACAAGTTTAGCTGTGCATCCTGCCATTGCCCAGATTATCCCAGATAGAACTTTAAGAAATGAAGGTTCGGTAGTGATACCGAATGTTGAGGTTAGAGGACTACCTGCTGAATTGATAGAAGGTGGTGCGCTGCGGGGGGCCAATCTCTTCCACAGTTTCACCGAATTCAATGTTGGCAATGGACAACGGGTTTATTTTGCTAATCCAGTAGGAATTGAGAATATCCTCTCACGGGTAACAGGTAATAACCTCTCCCAAATTTTCGGTACTTTGGGGGTTGATGGGGGAGCAAATCTGTTTTTACTCAATCCCCAAGGTTTTATTTTTGGAGAGAAGGCACAGCTGGATATTGCCGGTTCGTTTGTTGGGACTACAGCGGACAGTTTGCTATTTGAGAATGGTACTAAGTTTAGCGCCACGGAGCCAGAAGCACCCCCACTGCTGAGAATTAATGTTCCTTTGGGGTTGCAGTATGGAGCAAATCCTCCAGGGAGAACTATTGCTAATGAAGGAAATTTAGCAGTGGGACAAGATTTGACATTGGTAGGTGGCAATCTGGATTTACAGGGTCAGTTGCAAGCTGGGAGAGATTTGACGCTGCAAGCTACTGATACTGTAAAGGTGCGGGATAGTGCAGTCAATCCCTTCATTGCTGCTGCTGGGAATCAGCTGTTAATTCAAGGTAATCAACAAGTGGATATTTTTACCTTGAATCATCCCCATAGTGGTTTCTTTTCTGGTGGCGATATGGTGTTGCGTTCCCCTTCTCCGGTGGGAGGTGATGCTCACTATTGGAGTGGGGGTAATTTCCGGATTGAACAGTTGGATGGCAGTTTAGGGAATTTATCTAGTCCCCATGACCCGATTATTAGATCCCAAGGAGATGTTAGCTTCTTTGCTTATCAAGGAGCTTCCTTGCATATCTTGGCTGGGGGTCAGGTAGACATTGATACTGTGATTATTACTGGCCCCGATACAGTAGGGGAAGCCATTAATCCAACAACCAACCCCATTCTTGCTAATGTGACCTTGTCCGATGGTACTTCCCTGATTATCGATGGTACTACGCAACCAACCCTAGATGTGCGAGCTGGCATGGATCCAGCGGTAATTGGAGACCCTTTAGGTACTATAGGTGCTACCTTTCCTACTGATATTTTCGTTGACCCTTCCATCTTTTTTGTACCACCACCTGATAATAACCCTGTATCGGAGTTCTACTAGGAGGAGGGATAGCTCAATTGTTGCCGGTGCGCACCCTCAAGA
>JAAHGL010000327.1 GCA_010692635.1 Symploca sp. SIO2C1
AGAAGAGCACTCGTTGATGAATTAACTCAGGCTATTGAGGGACTAAAAGAAAGTTGGTTAGATTTGTATTCCGATGAAGAAAAAGTAGGTCATCGAGTCGAATAGATTATTGATATCCGAGTTTTTTTCAAAGGAATTGGACAATAGTTCTCTCTGGCAAAAGAGAACAACTTGCAATCCCCTCTACACAAGAACTTTAGCTAGGGCTTGCTGTATAAGTGTGGAAGCCATGCCAGAGAAGGCTTTCAATCATGCAGCAGTCCAAAAAAGTCCAAGGTTTTTGAGCCCATCGATACAATTTCCTTGCACCATCGTAGGGAAACACCCGCTTAAATTCCGAATATGAGGTAAAAGTAAGCAGATTTTTAAGAGCTACTTTCACTTCAATTAATTGCCTCAAAGAGTTGTGCAGCAAGCGATAGTACACTCTTTACTTATTACTTATTACTTATTACTTATTACTTCAAAACCAGAAAATTACGACTTGTTCAGCAAGCCCTAGCTAGGGCTTGCTGAACAAGTGTGGAAGCTATACCAGACTGTGGTTTCAATGATTTTTTGACCAAGCCTTGTGCAAGGAAATGGTCTATAGAAGCTTATTTTCCTTGCACTTTGATGGGAAATCCCTGAGTAATACCAAATCCGCTTTACCAAGGGTCTATTAAAAAAAATCAAAGCCTTTGTCTGGAAAAGATTTGGTGATTTTGATAAGTACCCCACAATAACCGGATTTGGTATAACCTTGGGGAATGGAAGTGCTCACCCACGAGGATAAATGCTTCATTCCTTCTTACTTGTTACTTTTTACTTGTTACTTGTTACTTATTCAGCAAGCCCTAGCTATCAGTTCAACATACAGCTTTTTTTGGTGCAAGATCTGAGTATTAGGGATTTAAGGAACACCTGTAAGACTGTGGCACAATTCGGTTAGACTCTTGCTCTACCTCCGGCATCTCAGACACCAATTCGTCGAAATCCGGATCAAATGGCTCGTCTGGTGAAAAAGGTAAGCCAGCGTACCCAATCTCGAAAAATTCCACTTTTGCCAGTCCCCCATTTCCCTGACAACCTTCATCAATTTCTGTATTGACTGGTTCGTTTGGTAAGCTGATTAAGCCGCGACTGGGGTCAATTCCCAAAGTATTCAGTTCAAAGATGCCATCAATGCCGCCACCAGTAGAAGTCACAGTAATGTCGCTGAGATGAGTTCGGTTGGGGCGAAACTTGAGTCCAAAAATCGCTTGGGAGAAAATTGTGATCCTGCCTCCATTGCCGGTGAAAGCATTGGCGGTGATATCGCTATCTTCAGTAGGAACAGCAATAATAAAAGGAGCATTAATGATAATATTGCCGCCATTTCCCCCACCAGGGGCAGTGCCTGCTGTGGTAGAGATCTCACTGTTATGACGCATCAGGATTAAATCCCACACATCTATACGAATATTGCCACCTTCTCCAGAAGAGGTAACAGCGGTAATTTGTCCTTGATTGTTCAAAAAAATGTTGTTAGCGTCGATAGTGATATTACCGGCATCACTGGTTCCAGAACCCCTAGCCACGGCAAAATCAGGGGGAATGCCGTCTAGTTCAGCTCTGGGAACCGTCTTGAGAGCCTCAAGCCAGGCATTGGTTTTATTGATCAGGTTACCAGAATCTTTTGATCTAGGTTCACTATTGACGTTTATCCTTGCTCCATTTTGAACAATCAAATCACCAGTAACAATATCTATGCTGCCAGCCTTTCCCTCATCAAAAGACTGAGCATAGATGCCGCTTTTGATTTGGTTATCTAAGGAAGCTCCTGAGACAAATACTTCCCCAGCTTTAATGGTAATATTCCCAGCATTACCCTTACTAAAGGTAGAAGCAGATATTACTCCTCCATCCTCAACCGATAGTCGGTTAGCCTCAATCGTCAAGTTTCCTGCTTTGCCATCACCCAAGGCTTCAACTGACAAGCTACTGCCAAATAGCTGATTCTCTGAGGTGCCCTTGACTATCACAGAGTCAGCCTTGATAACTACATTTCCGCCTTTTCCTTTGCCAACAGTAGAGCCTAATACTGAACCACCATCCTGGATAGTTAGTTGATTAGCATTAATTCTGACCTCTCCACCATTGGCAGCAGTATCGCCTAGTCTTAAACTTATACTAGCCAAAGCACTAGGAGCTAAACCATCCGGTGAAGTACCACTGATTTCCACAGAGTCAGCATTGACAGTTAAAATCCCCCCACTGCCAGTGGGAGAGGTGCTCTGTGTAGAAGTAGATAGGATTGAGCCATCCCGAACCCTCAACGCTTGAGTATCAATAGTTAGGTTTCCATTAGGTTTAGTTCCTTGATTCTGAGTTGCCAAGATGCTACCTTGATTGAGGTCAACAAACTCTGTTGCAGTTATCTTGATATTCCCAGCCTTAGCATCGTTGCGAGTTCTGACAATTGCATTACTATTGGTTAAGGAGACTGACTTAGCATTGAAATTAATATCTCCTCCCATACCTACATAGGTAACACTTCGGATAACATTATTTTCCAGAGAGATAGCTCCATCACTACTGGTAAAAGTGATAGAACCTCCAACACCCAAACCATCTGGAGAACTAGAAGCGTTAATAACACCTGCACTAATATTAATGCCATCACTAGCAGAAAGTTTGATCGCACCGGCATTAACGTTGTTACTGGCAGATACCTCAGCTGGCAACTCCACTCCATTATCATTCAGGCTTCTGATCTCAGTTTTACGTAAGCCACCTGAGTTGAGGAGAAACTGCTCGGCATTAATTGCACCGTTAGTACTTTGCAGGGTGATATCACCTCCTGCTAGGTTACCATTTGAATTAATAATGCCTTCAATCTTAATGTTACGGTTAGCAGTGAAGGCAATATCGCCACCGTTTCGAGATACAGAACCAGAGTTGACAATCTCTCCTATCGTGTTAATTGCACCATTGTGACTAGTAAGTGTAATTCCACCGCCATTGCCACTATTACTGACAGATTGAATATCTTGTATTGTGATGTTACTATCGGCAGTAAGAGCAATTTCTCCAGCATTACCGGCATCAGAAGCAGAGATTAAAGTACTTCCGGTGGTATCAATCGCACCACGGTTGCTGTTGAATGAAATTTTGCCACCATTACCGCCACCGCTAGCAGAAATTGTATCTCCAGTGACAATGTTATCGTCAGCAGCAAGAGTTACCGCACCTCCATTGCCAGTTACCGAGCCAGAGTTAAGAGTGCCTCCTGTAGTGTCAATTTTACCATTGTGACTAGTAAGTTTAATCACACCGCCATTGCCAACAACACTATCAGATTCCACATTACGGGTAGTGATGTTGCCATTAGCTGTGAGCTCAATTGTACCCCCATCACCAACAAGACTCTCAGAATCCACATTACGGGTGGTGATGTTGCCGTTGGCTTGAAGCATGATAATACCGCCATTAATTAAACCATCAGCACCAACATGACGAGTAGTGATGTTGCCATTAGCCGTGAGCTCAATTTTGCCCCCATCGCCAAAAACACCCTCAGAATCCACATTAAGAGTAGTGATGTTGCCATTAGCCGTGAGCTCAATTGTACCCCCATTGCGAAAAATACTGTTAGATTCAACATCATGAGTGGTGATGTTGCCATTAGCTATGAGCTCAATTTTGCCCCCATTGCCAAAACCACCCTCAGAATCTACATTACGAGTGGTGATGTTTCCACCAGCTTGAAGTAGGATAATGCCGCCATTATCTAAACCATCAGCATCAATATTAAGAGTGGTGATATTGCCATTAGCCAGGAGACTTACATCGCCACCATTAGGAACATCACTCGTTATAAGATCTGTGGTGCTAATATCGCCATTGCTGCTAGTGAGACTAATATCACCTGCCGCTACAGGGAAGATACCAAACTTGAGGGTGGAATCAATGCTACCTGTAGTTATACTCGCTCCCCTAATACTGATATCTCGCCCATTAGTGTTGATGGTATCTCCTGCATCCATCACAAAAGCACCAATACCATTCATATCAGCATCTGCGGTAAAAGCGATCGCACCGTCACCCCTAGCAAAGTCTAACGATACGCCAGGAGTGATGACAATATCATTACTTGCTTCTAGCAGAACATTACCAGTCAGAGCTCCCAGGGTTCTACTAGAAATCGTGAATGTTGCACCAGGGCTATCAGTAGAGAGAATTTCACCATCGGCAAGCTCACCATCATCAACTCCTACACCATCCACAATGATGATATCTTCTGGATCAAGCAGCAACGTTCCGAAATTACCATGAGGAGCACTAGTATCAACCTCACCCCGAAAAATCAAATTCTCCTTACCGGAAACCTCAACATATCCACCATTACCACTATTGCTGCCACCACGGGCGCTAATCTTACCATAAAACCCAGTGGTTCCATCTGCCCATGCGATCGCTCGACCCCCATCTCCATTTTCTAGCGCATCAACCTTAATTACCGAATCACTACTAATATAAGTGCGATCGGCATTCAGTATCGGACCAACTCCCTGATAATCCCCACCAATCAACACCGTACCACCACTATTAGTACCATTCGCATTAATCTGGGCATCAAATAGTCCAACTTTATCTCCCAAAACCTGCACCTTACCCGCCGTATCCCCGGAAACATCGATCTTGCCAGACGCGATCGCAACTCCAGCATCTGTTGGTATCCTAGTATCAGTTTCGGTTAACTGCACCTCCCCATTATCATTAACCTTCAGCTCAGTAAGATTGCCCGCACCGGTTAGTAGCTCAGATAAAGTTTGAGCAGCAGACACTGAGGATTGAAGATTAGCAATTGAGGATAAACCCAACAGCTGTCCCCCCTCAGTTAACTCCACCAGGGGCTTACCACCATCTGCCATTACCTCCGGTACAGCCAACAGTGCCACCTCACCTCCAGGAGCCGATAATTCTCCCGTACTAACAACTGTTCCTCCTACCAGAGTCAAATTTTCCCCTGATGCCACAGCTAAATCACCAGTATTAACCACTGCTCCCGGTTCGCCCACAAATTGCAAACCAACCGGCACAGAGACATCAACGGTTAATAAAGGCGGTGCATTAGGACTAGTGGCACTAAACTGGCTACCATCAGAAAAGACAAAGCTGTTAGCGGTACTCGCGACAAACGAACCCCGCATATTCAGTTGGGCATTAGGGCCAAACAGAATACCATGAGGATTAATCAAAAACAGATTCGCCTCACCCAAGACACCCAGTGTGCCAAATATATGAGAAGGGTTACTTCCCGTCACCCGACTAAAAATAGCTCCAATGCCAGTAGGATTAGCAAAGTAAGCTCCTCTGCCTTCACCAATATTAAATTCCCGAAAACTGTGGAAAAGATTAGCACCTCGAATTGCTCCCCCATCAATCCGCTCCAGTTGTGAATTGATGGGTGTCACCACCGAATTTTCGCTACCGAGACTGTTATCAGGAACAATTTGAGCAACAACTCCACTAACAGAGCCAATAGTTACTGCGTTCACTGCCAAGGGAATTGCCAGGGATAACTTCCCTAAGCAATGTAGCCAGTTTCCTGCCATATTCAAAGAACCTCCGAAAGCTATTAGGTATGGGTTCAGCCAGTCAAGCTAAGGGCAAAGGCTAAAACCCTTCCAGTCTAATCTTTGGGAAAAAGAACCGAGAATTATGCAATTGATAATGGATAATTAATAATGGATAATGGATAATGGATAATGGATAATTGATAATGGATAATTGATAATTGGTAATTGATAATTGATAATTGGTAATTGGTAATTGATAATGGATAATGGATAATTGATAATTGATAATGGATAATTGATAATGGATAATGGATAATGGATAATGGATAATTGATAATGGATAATTGATAATTGATAATTGATAATGGATAATTGATAATTGGTAATTGGTAATTGATAATTGATAATTGGTAATTGGTAATTGATAATTGGTATAATACTTTTTTAGCGTCCCAATTGCCATTAACCATTAGCCATTAACCATTAGCCATTAGCCATTA
>JAAHGL010000328.1 GCA_010692635.1 Symploca sp. SIO2C1
CAGGCTCGGTTTCACACCTATAGGTGGTATATCGACTGCAAACTGAGGTGGGAATTTCAACCAATCTCATTATATCAAAAGCCGTCCTAGAAGGACGGGGCTTGAAACCCAACTTTTTGGTCAAGAACTCGCTAGAATGGCAACACGGATTAACCAAGCGATCGCAGCAGAAAAAATATTACCAAGTAAGTTAAGTCAGGTGGTACGCTCTACTAGTTAAAAATTAAACTAAAAACAGTTCTATGTTTAGGATGCAAAAAGGAAAAAAACCTATGTTTCGCTATAGAATTCGTGCTATTGTTCTTACCGTTGGTATAGTCGGTGCTTTAACTGTAGGGTGGTTTCCTGCGCGATCGCAAGAAGCTGAATTTGAAGAAGCGGCAGTTGAAGAAGTTGAAGAAGTACAAGAGATTGAGCTTCCCACAGGAGATCCTAACGCTGCAACAACTACGGAAAATCCTGATATTCCCGTTGATGAGTTGGAACTGCTAGTAAAGCCTCTTACCCTTGAAAAGCTACAAAATGAGGCGGCTGCCTGGATGCTGATACTTGAAGCCAAGGCTCAGGAAATCAGCGAGGCTGAAATTGCTGTCAAGCGTGAGAATGTATCTATCGACCGACAAGAAGAAGCAGCTAATGAGTTAAACAAAGCTAAAAAAGCTCTCGAAGAGGCAGAAGAGGCACAAACCACCGCTACTCCCGGCACACCAGAGTATGAAGAAGTTACGAAAAAGGTAGAGGAAGCCAAAGAAGAACTCAAAAAAGCTCAAAAAGCTATTGAGGAAGCAGCCGCTGCTCAAGAGGAGCTCAAAAAGGATAAGGCGCTACAGGATGCTTTGGAAAAAGCGAAGGAAACGGGTGAATTAGATGCGGCAAAGGAAACCCTTGACAAAGCTGAAAAAGAACGAGAGGAGATGGATCCTGGTTCTGCCGAGTACCAGAGGGCAACAGAAAAAATCGATCAACTAGAAGAAGCGATCGCAGCTTTTGAAGAAGCACAAGAAGCTCAAACTGAGGCTGAACCTGACTCACCAGAATTTGAGCAAGCTGAACAGCAGATCGAAAAAGCTCAAGCAGAACTCAAAAAGGCACGGGAAGCCATTAATGGAGTAGAGCCAACTGAAGAGGAGCCGACAGAGCAATCTTCTGAAACTACTGACAAACTTGGAACCCTTCTAGAAGAAACCGAAATTAAAGCCGATAGCGAAGAGAAAGTTGCTGGTTCTCCTGATGTAGTTGACGTCGAAGATAACCTCGAAGAAAAACAAGAGGAGCTTGAGAAAGCGGCAGAAGAGTTGGAAAAGAGTGCTGAAGCAGAATCGGAATTAAAAAACCAACTAGTAGCAACAGTTACCGAACTCCAATCCCAGCAAACAGCAATTATTGATCGCTTTAAAGTCATTCTGGATGAACTAGAGGGCAAAGGTGGTAACGTTGATGTCTACCGCAAATACATTGAAGCTGTTAGCGGTATCAACTTTGACGTAACAGATACCGAAGGTTTAGGAGTACGTCTCATTAGTTGGGTGAAATCTGAAGAAGGGGGTTTGCGTTGGGCGGTTAATATCGGTACTTTTTCAGGGATTGTCGCCATTTCGATCATTGTCTCTCAAATCGTGGGTATACTCTTCAACCAACTGCTTATGCGATTCGGAAATTTCTCCGGAACATTTCGTCAATTTGTCGTTATGCTCATCAAACGGGGAGGAGTTGTTGTTGGTGTTATGCTGGCTCTAACAGCATTAGAAGTCAGCTTAGGTCCCATCTTGGCTCTAGTTGGTGGTGCTAGTTTCGTGCTAGCGTTCGCATTGCAAAGCAACCTGAGTCACTTTGCTAGTGGCTTGACGCTAATGTTCTACAAACCCTTTGATGTAGGTGATGAAGTCAAAATCGCCGGACTTTGGGGGGTGGTGGATTCGATCACCCTAGCTAGTACAATAATTAAAGGTTTCGATAGTCAAATATATACTCTTCCCAACGGTATGGTTTGGGGTGACATAATTGAAAACTTTACGACTAAAGAAAGACGGGAGTTAGGTATACAGTTCCGGATTGGTTTTGATGAAGACTTGACTCAAGTGCGGCAATTACTAGTAGAAACTATGAAATCCCACCCTGGTATTCTCAAGGAGCCAGCTCCCTCAACCTTCGTCTGGGGATTTGAGGAATACTACATTAATATTGAGGTTGAGGGATGGACGAAAACAGAGGAATATTGGGATGTCCAGCAAGAAGTTCTCTGCATGGTTAAAGAACGGTTCGATCAAGAAGGTATCAAAGTGGCTGCAACCCCCGCACACCATATTTACTTCAAAGAAGTAGCCAATGGGAAAAAACCCCAACTCCTTTCAGAAATTCCTGTAGAGCAGGTGAATGAGGAAACATCTCCAGTTAACTCACAAACCTGATGAGATTCATCGTTGGTGGCATTTAGCAGTAAATTCCCACTACTAGCGTGACATACCTAAAAATGTAGGTTGGGTGGAACGAAGTGAAACCCAACGGAATATTCTCCGGCGTTGGGTTACGCTATCGCTTCACCCAACCTACCTAGGGCTTGCTGAATAAGTAACAAGTAATAAGGAATGAATAATTGTATCACAGTTTTGAGCACTTACAGCCCCCAAGGTTACCCAGGGATTTCCCATGAAGGTGCAAGGTTTCTTGAGCATCTAGATACAAAAACCTTGCACTTTAACGGGGAAATCCTTAATGAATTGCGATAAAAAATCAACCTAGTATGGAAAGACTGTAATGGCTAAAGGCAAAAAAGACAAAAAGAAGAAAAAAAAGATACAGAATAACAAGCTTGAAAAAACAAAAAGTTACTTGGTTGACAAGCAGTTTAAATACCTAGCTATCACAACCCAGTTATCAGATAAGAATGGTACTGCACCAAAGAACATTAAGAAAAAATTATATGAGCGAGAACTACACCGTTTACAGGTTGAGTTAGTCAAATTACAAGAATGGATTAAGCATAAGGGACTCAAAGTTGTTGTCATTTTTGAAGGACGTGATGCTGCAGGTAAAGGTGGAGCAATTAAGCGCATTACAGAAAGCTTAAATCCTCGTGTATGTAGAGTTGCAGCTCTGGGCACACCAACAGAGAAAGAAAAAACTCAATGGTATTTTCAACGCTATGTTGCCCATTTACCAGCAGCAGGTGAAATGGTTTTATTTGACCGAAGTTGGTACAATCGAGCTGGTGTTGAGCGAGTCATGGGTTTTTGTACCCACGAAGAGTATGTAGAGTTTTTACGCTCATGTCCAGATTTTGAATGTATGCTCCAACGCTCGGGTATTATCTTGATTAAATATTGGTTTTCTGTCAGTGACGAAGAACAAGAACGTCGCTTCCAAGCACGTATTGAAGATCCCACAAAACGCTGGAAACTCAGCCCTATGGATCTAGAATCTCGCGCCCGCTGGGTAGAGTACTCCAAAGCCAAAGATGATATGTTTAATGCTACAGATACCCAAGAATCTCCTTGGTATGTGGTGAAAGCAGACAACAAAAAATTGGCTCGCCTCAACTGTATTAACCATCTCCTAAGTATGGTTACCTATGAAGATTTAACTCCAGAACCAATCAAATTACCACCACGACAACAAGCAATGGATTATATCCGTCCTCCCATGTCACTCCAGAATTTTGTGCCAGAAATGTATTAAGGTAAAAGGCAATAGGAAACTGAAATCTATCTTGTTTATTCGATTTTACCAATATAATGACCAATGACCAATGACAAATAACCAATGACAAATAACCAATGACCAATGACCAAAATAATGTTTGCTTGCAAGAAAAACTCTTGTCGCTCTCAAATGGCAGAAGGCTTTGCTAGAAAGCTAGGAGCAGGGAAATTTGAGATCACAAGTGCTGGCATAGAAGCTTCCCGGGTTCATCCTACTGCTATTGAGGTAATGTCAGAAATCGGTATCGATATCAGCAATCAAACTTCTAAACCCATTAGTAACTTTCAAGCTTCTGATTATCATGCGGTAATTTCTTTGTGTGGTTGTGGTGTAAGTTTACCAAAAGAATGGTTATTGCAAGAAGTATTTGAAGATTGGCAACTAGATGACCCTGATGGACAACCGATTGAAACTTTCCGACGTATCCGTGATGAAATCAAAGAACGAGTGTCAAATTTGTTAGGTGTTAGGTATTAGGTATTAGGTGTTAGGTGTTAGGTGTTAGGTGTTGGTATTAGGTATTAGTGGGATTTTTAATAATTATGAGTTTATTCAAACACTCAAAAAAGCGGGACTTGAAGAAATCTCGGCCAAAGATCTTATTGAAAGGTCTCAGTCATATTGATTTGGAACTTATTGATAGAAAATTAGAACTTATTGCCACAAAAGATAATATTTCTGAGGTCAGACAAGAATTATCTGCTGTCAGACAAGACTTAAACAATGAACTTCGTGAAGTTAGAGAAGATTTGAAAGCTGACATTGTAAATATTAGAGAAGATATTCAACATCTTGACGCTAAAATTGAGGCAATAAAGTCTGTTATTGGAGAACAAGTAGGAAACACAAAATATGAACTTTTGCGATGGATTTTTCCACTTATGCTTGGACAAGTTTGCTTTCTTGTTATTTTAATGAAATTACTCTAAAATATCGATATAATCCTTACTCCATAAGCATTCTAAATTCTAAATTCTAAATTCTAAATTCTAAATTCTACCAATCATGACTTACTTTCGCCCCAATATTGATGCTTTGGCTGGTTATGTGCCTGGTGAGCAACCATCTCCAGATGCCAAGGTGATTAAGTTGAATACCAATGAGAACCCTTATCCTCCTTCACCTCAAGCATTGCAGGTACTAAAGGAACTAGAGGGAGAGCTGCTGCGCCGCTATCCAGATCCGATGGCTGGTGCTTTCCGTCAAGCAGCCAGTCAAGTTTTAGGAGTGCCTGCCGACTGGATTTTGGTAGGTAATGGTAGCGATGATCTTTTAACTATGATTATCCGTGCTTGTACTGAACCAGGGCGAGGAGTTGTTTATCCGATGCCGACGTATGTCCTGTATCGTACTTTGGCACAGATACAAGATGCCGACATTTTGGAAGTTCCTTATCAAGAGGATTATACTTTACCAGTTGAGGAGTTAATTGCCGCCCAAGGAGCAGTAACTTTTATTGCTTCTCCTAATAGTCCATCAGGAACAGTTGTGCCAGTAGAATTGTTGGAGAAGCTGGCAACAGGGTTATCTGGTGTACTGGTGATTGATGAGGCATATACCGATTTTGCTGAAGAAAATGCCCTGGAATTAATCAAGAATCACGATAATGTCATTATTTTGAGAACCTTATCTAAAGGTTACTCCTTAGCCGGATTAAGGTTAGGCTTTGGTATCGCTAACCCAGCACTATTGGCAGGATTAATTAAAGTCAAAGATAGCTACAATGTTGATGCGATCGCAATTGCTGTAGGAGCAGCTGCAATGGGAGATCAAGACCACAAAAATACTAACGTACAAAAGATTAAGGATTCTCGAGTTCAAGTGGCTATTGAGCTCGAAGAATTGGGTTTTAAGCTTTACCCTTCCCAGTCTAATTTCTTGTTAGTAGGTTTATCAAAAATTTTAGCAGAAAAATTTACTTCTGACAGCGCGGAATTTCTATATAAAATGCTGAAGCAACGGGGAATCCTAGTCAGATATTTCCAGCAACCACGACTGGAGGATAAGTTACGCATTACTATTGGCACTTCAGAGCAAAATGCAGCTCTGATAAAGACGCTGAGAAATTGCTTGCAATGAATCAGAAGTAACGGGAAGATGAATGAGGGTTAGCGACGGGAGCTGTCAGCAAGCCCTATTTAGGGCTTGCTGAAAAAGTCGTAATTTTCTGGTTTTGAAGTAATAAGTAATAAGTAATAAGTGAAGAGTCATGTTTAGCTTGCTGAACAAGTGTGGAAGCTATACCAGACTGTGGTTTCAATGATTTTTTGACCAAGCCTTGTGCAAGGAAATGGTCTATAGAAGCTTATTTTCCTTGCACTTTGATGGGAAATCTCTGAGTAA
>JAAHGL010000329.1 GCA_010692635.1 Symploca sp. SIO2C1
TGTGGAGAGCATCAAAACCATATCTGCTCCTTCTAAGAGCTTGGCATATTCCTGCTGAGCTTTAATCAAATCCATCTGAGTATCTGGTAGAGGACCATCATCACGAATGGAACCAGCTAGGACAAAAGGTACATTATTTTTGACACACTCATACATTACCCCTTTGGTAAGTAAGCCTTGCTCTACTGCCCCTGCAATACTACCGCAGCGACGGATTTGATTAATGACTTTCAGGTGATGCCGATGTCCTCCACTAACCGGCACTCCTCGTTTCATATCCACACCCAAGGAAGTACCCATTAAACATTGTTCAATGTCGTGAACTGCGATCGCATTTCCTCCTAGTAGGGCTTGCACATAGCCGCCTCGAATCAAATTTGCTAGGTGCTGAGAACCACCAGTATGAATCACAACAGGACCTGCTGTAACAATAACTTTACCCCCTTGGTCCTTAATTTGGCGCATTTCCCAGGCAATTTGCTCAACTACCAGTTCTACCCGGCGCTCACTAGAAACACCAGCTCCCATGAAGCTAAATTCTTTCTTATTCCTTTGCTCACGGGATTCAGGCTTACGTATGGTGCGGATACCTTCAACGCCAACAACTACCCGTTCCCCAACTTTGATATCTCTAAGAAGTTTACAGGTAGCTAGTAATCCACTATCAGTCTCTCTTACAACGATCGTCACATCCATACGCTGGTTTTGCACCTTTACCCACTCGCAATTAACCCGCACTTCAGTAGGATAGATAGTTGTGACATAAAACTCATCTGGAGCCACACCATCTTGGGTAACTGTTTCTAAGTTGGCATCACAAACCTCTTGAGGAGGAGCCACAGCACCCAAATCAATGAGCTGAGTCATGATGTCTTCCATTACCTCATGATCAGGAGCTGATACCTTCAACTCAGCAGTGGAAGTACTTTGCCGCTGTTCTCCCAGATTGAAGTTGAGTACCTGGAAGCTACCCCCAGTTTCGACAATCAAATCGATTGCCCTACTGATCATGCCAGAGTCTAGGAGATGTCCTTCTAAGCTAATTATACGGCTTTCTACCGAGGCATTGGCATGGATTTCGGCGCGTACTGGTTCAGTAACTCTTAGAGTCAAACATTTGGCCGCACCACCAGCTTTCAGAAATTCAGTTAGCGGTGTCTCAATGACTTCCAAGCCAACTGCACCAAGGCGTTTTTTCAAGTCATCGCTGGCTTTATTCATCACCACAATCTGGTCAATATTAACCGTATTGCAGGCGAAGTTTACCGCATCAGCTTCCTCGATCGCAATCCGTTTTTCTGGAGGAACCCGCATCTCAATTAAGCGGTTGGAGTAGGAGTCAAAGGCGGGTGGGTAGTAGAGTAAATAACCGCCAGTAATAGGACAGAAGCAGGTATCTAGGTGGTAAAACCGCTCATCCATTAGTCGCAGGGACACCACTTCGATATCCAACCACTTGGCTAAGTAAGGGTGGGAATCGAGTTCTGAGCGGAAGCCATAGCCAGCCCACAACCAGCGCCCTTCTCGATCAAAGAGGGCATCACCAGCCCCTTCAAAGGGTAAGTCTTTGGGCAGTTCATACACAGTGTAACCTTTGTCCTCAAACCAAGTTTTGAAGTGAGGCTCTTCACCTTGACGCTCTTTGTGAAGAAAGCGGCTAAGCACTACATTTTTGCCCAAGACTAAACCAGCATTAGCAGTAAATACCATATCTGGCCAACCTGCTTGAGGCTCTACTAAATCAACCAGGGCATGTTCTTTAATAATATGGTTAAGCTTTTGCCACTGCTCCACAGCAAGATCGCGGGATGATTTGTGAATATTCCCCTCCATCCACGGATTAATCACATAATCCACATCATATTTGTCGGGAGAGCACATCAGGAAACGAATTGAATCAGTCATAATCGGTATAAGATGAGGATAGGGTAGAATGCCTACAAATCTTAGTTGGTTAGCAATTGAACAAATGTCACACCAATGACAACTCCTAAGCTTTGCATAAGGAGTGAGATGTAGGATGAATTAAAAGACCAGCTTTACATTCTCAATTGAGTAGCTTAGTTATCTCGATATGTGGCTTCTTTTTTTTGTATAAGCTGTAACAAAATATTTGAAAAGGCAGAGGTTTTTATGGGTCGTGCTGCCAAGCTGAAGCAACAGCGTCACCTCCAAGGGCAGAGTATTGACAACAGTACTACTGGCAAATCCAAGTATGTGCTCTTGGAACCCAAGAGTAATAATTACTTGGCATCTTTAGAGTCATTAGGAGGAATGGAAAGGTTAGATTGGTGCCCTCATTTAACAGGAGCGATGAAATTTGCTTCAGCAAGTCAAGCAAAAGCAAAAGCTAAGCAAATTGTTAAATACAGAGGATACCCGATACAAGTTATGGAGATAATAACACAAGAAAAACCATTTAAGGTCAACCTAGTAACAACAGTCACTCCGTGATAATGGATAATGGATAATTGATAATTGATAATTGATAATTGATAATTGATAATTGATAATTAATCAATCTGGTTTACAGTCTTTCTTTAATTCTTAATTCTTAATTCGGCGTAGTGGTACTAGTTAATATCAAATAAATTGAGAGGCAAATGACCGTACATATCATTAATGCCATCTGGGTATGCAGATTGATAAGAGACTAATACACCACGATGAGTTCCTGTATAGGAATCGATGTAACATAGTCCAGAATTAGGATTGAATTTGATATAAACTGAACCATCAATCAGCTCAAGCTCAAGATTTGGTTGGTAGCCTAAAGCTTCTGAATAGGTTTTTAAAGCTGATAAACCCTGAGCTGCTGTATCAGCACAAATCCCTAAGATTTGGTAATCAGAATGTTCTATTAGTACAAGTAGTGCTTGACGAATTAGAGCTTTTTCTGATTCTGAGTTAATAGACTTATTTTCAATACAGTTGAAAGGCTTAAGGAGTTCTTGAGCTTCCTGAATAGTAAGATGAGTCGAGTTTTGAGTAGACATAAATTATTGGCTAATGGCTAATGGCTAATGGCTAATGGCTAATGGCTAATGGCTAATTGAGAATTGTCTCCCTGTCTGTTTATCTTTCCCAGCTACCCCGGCTCCGGCAAGCTCGTTACCAAAGAAAGCGATGGAACAATTTGGAAGTAGCTTATTCCAATATTCCGGCAACCTACCCCCCAATTGCGTTAAGATTTTTGAAAAACTCAAAGTTAGTACATGCCTCATCCTAATTTAGAGCAACTTTCCACTCAGCTTGAGAGCCCGAACTCACGCGATCGCTTGCTGGCTCTTACCTCACTGCGCGAGGTTCCAGCAGTGGAAGCGGTTCCTCTAATTAAAAAAGTATTATATGACCAACATCTACCAGTTCGCTCAATGGCATTATTTGCCTTAGGAGTTAAGCACACAGAAGAATGCTATCCTATTTTGCTTAAAGTACTGCAAACTGATCCAGACTATGGCATTCGTGCTGCAGCGGCTGGAGCCTTAGGGTATTTGGAAGACCAAAGAGCTTTTGAACCTCTAGTTCATGCTTTCTACGAAGATACATCATGGTTAGTGCGTTTTAGTGCCGCTGTCTCCCTAGGTAATATCCAAGAACCCCGTGCTCGTGAGGTTCTTACCCAAGCATTGAATAGTGGGGAAGTTGTGTTACAGCAAGCAGCAATTGCGGCTTTGGGTGAAATCAAAGCTGTAGAATCTATCAATGACCTCCTACAATTTGTTCAATCAGAAGATTGGTTAATTCGTCAACGCTTAGCAGAAACCCTCGGTCAGCTTAAAAGTGATAAAAGTATCTCTGCCTTAAAATATTTGGCAAAAGACAGTAATCCTCAAGTCTCGAGTACTGCATCCCTCTCTCTACAGCACTTAGAAGAATCTTCTAACTAGGGGTTGCTGCATGATTGTGGAAGCTAGACGATACAGTAATTTCAGTCATTTTTTAACCATCATCAGTGCCAGGTTTTTGTATTTTTTGGCTCAAAAACCTGGCACAATTGAAACAATCTAAAAAGAATCGTTAACGCTCAATTACTGACTAGATGGATATTAAAGAATTTTTGGATCAGAGTGCAGGTAAATGGTTTTCCCAACGAACCAATCACTACCTTTCTTCTGTGCCAGCTCAAAGTGGTAAGTCAGACATCATTATTGAAATACTTTCCAATGAGGCTCCAGAGGTTGTTCAACTCTGCCAACAATACAAAATAGCTCCTGCTTCTGCTTTGTGTGGAGTGAAGGCTAACTGGGATGGCATAATGGCAGGGGATGCAAAAAAGCAAGTAGGCTCTACTATTTTTGTACCTGTTCCTGATTCAGACAAACCTAATCATGGTCAGCTTTTACGACCAATGGGTAATAGTAATAAAACGACCGTTACTGGTCGCTATTTCATGGCTAGGGATGATTCTCTAACTATGATTACCGAGGATGAAACAATGTATTCTGAGGAACGTCTGTGGTATGCCAGCCCTAACTTACGATTCCGTACCAATATTATTAAGCGATTTGGCAATTTTAGCCTGACTTCTTTTTGTTCAGAAATTCGCATGGGTATTACTAAGCAAGCGAAAACAGCACAAGATGCTGCAGCTAGTGTATAACTCATTAGGGCTTGCCTTATCGAGTCCATTGATTCGGGTTTTGAAGTAATGAGTAATGAGTAATGAGTAATGAGTAATGAGTATAGGACTTACGCACCGTCACGGAATTATGTCATCCTGAGCGGGGGTGAACGAAATTTTGTGTGGGATTTATAGCAAAGTATCCTCTCAAATCATTAGTTCTCCTTTGTTTCCCTATCTCCCCATCTCCCCATCTCACTATCTCCCCACCCTTTTTTTCGCTCACCCCCTGAGCGGTAGCGAAGGATCTCCAAACGATTGAGATGCTTCGTTATCACCTCAGCGTGATAGTTGAGTGCATAAATCCTAAAATCTTGTAGAGACGTTACCTGCAACGTCTCTACAATCTGGACATAAAAGGGTAGTTCACTCGGCATTCATTGCAACGATAGTCTTAGCTCCCACAATTCCATCAACCTGTAGTCCCTGAGCTTGTTGAAACTGAATCACAGATGCCTCAGTTGATGAACCATAGTATCCAGTGATTGGTCCATAATAGAAGCCTAAAGCTCTTAGAGCATGTTGCAGGTGAGTTACTGATTTGCCAGTGCTACCTCTTTTCAAGAGATTGGGGGAGGAAGTATCGATCTGGAGAGATGTGGCAGTATCACTTGAGGTTTGTAGTTTTTGCAAGGTTGCCAAAGTTTTGACTCCAGCAATTCCATCTGAAGTTAGTCCCTGAGCTTGCTGAAACTGAATCACAGCAGCTTTAGTCAACTCACCATAGTATCCGGTTATTGGTCCATCGTAAGCGCCTGCGGCTTTCATACCTTCTTGAAGAGCTACCACTTCCGTACCTTGATCTCCTCTTTGAAGAGCCATTGCTGAGTTGCTGAGACTCAAGATAGTAGCGAGATTGAGGAAAACAAACAACATTCCGGCACTTATTGTGCCTCTGCTATTGAGCTTGAATAGCGATCGCGGATCATTGGTACTAGATTCGAGATTCAAATCTAGTAGGTATTGATCCAAAGTAGCTAATTGAAGATAAGCAAGTGTTTCCATCTTAGTTCTACTGGAAAAATCAAATAAGTAAACCCCCTTAGCTCAAGGGTAATACTAAATCCGGGTTAGCTACTCCCCTTTTGATAAACTGAGATCTTGCACGCAATAGAGAAAATTGACCTGTGAAGGTAGGGAGCAACCCACCCCTAACCCCTCCTTGGAGGGGAACTGAGGAGCTCCGGAGCAGTGATAAGATTGGACAGTTTCAGTACTGAAATTGATTGTTCTTTTTTCGGTTATTAAGTATTTATGATGCATAGTGCAAGATGTGAGATAAAGCTGGGGAAGCTGGGGGGGGCAGAGGGAGTTGGGGGAGCAGTAGGGGCGATTAGCTATTAGCTATTAGCCATTAGCTATTAGCCATTAGCCATTAGCCATTAGCCATTAGCCATTA
>JAAHGL010000033.1 GCA_010692635.1 Symploca sp. SIO2C1
TGAACAATGGATAATGGATAATTACCTCTCCTTGAAAGAAGAGGATTGACAATCAGGAAAATATTTTCTTTTTATTTTCTTCATAAATGAAGATGTCAAAGACCAAATTAACCAATTATCAATTATCCATTATCAATTATCCATTGATAATTATGCTCAAACCTCTATGCTACCCTTCCCAAATAGGGGTTTCTAGAGATGTCTAATAGTTATTAACCTTCCCTACGGTATGCTGTTTAACCGGATAAGATATTAAGTAGGTAGGTGCAAATAAACAGAACTATGTTACGAAACGTAAATATGGCTCAAACCCTTACTAATGACAAATGACAAATGACAAATGACGACCTTCACCAGTTAACTTTAATAGTGTCGATCTACTTAATGTGCCATTAACATCAGTCGCAGTGGATCTAAACGAACGTACCAGGGAAATGGTCGGTGTTTAAGATTTGCCCATTTTTCTTTGTAGACTTCCGCTTGTAAATGATACTCCCGCTCCCTGTTAGTCGAGTTGTGCAACTTGAGATAAAGCGTCATCTGATGTTGAGTTTCACTCAGCATCACCAAGGAGCAAGGAAAAGTATTTTCTCCCTCTGGTTCTAGGGGAAAAGTGAGATGATGAGCACGGATGCCTATATAGGCTAAGGGATGGGGAATGGGTTCAATAATTTGCAACTTACACCCCCAATCGATCGCTTGAACCTGTTGATGGGCAATAGGCTGTGCTAGGGAAAAATTTTTGCATTCTGTTAGCTGAGCAACTTGAAAGTTAGGGGGATGCTCAAAAATATCTTCTTTGCGTCCCGATGCAATCACTTGTCCTTGAGAGAGAACTATCAAATTACCACAGACTCGGTAGGCTTCTTCTAGCTTATGGGTAACAAATAAGGTAACACCTTGATAGGACAAGAAAACCTCAATTAACAGCTTTTCAATCCGACTTCTCAGATAGTTATCCAAGGCAGAAAGAGGTTCATCTAAAAGTAATGCTTCTGGTTCAATAGCTAAGGCTCTAGCTAATGCCACTCGCTGCTGTTGCCCACCAGAAAGTTCATGGGGATAGCGTCGTTCTAATCCCTGCAACTGCATTAGTTCGATATATTTAGATACCCGTTGCTTGCGTTCTTTCTTCGATAAGTCTTGCAGCCCAAACTCGATATTGCGTGCTACTCTCATCTGGGGAAACAGAGCATAATTTTGAAAGACAAAACCAATGCGACGTTCTCGACTCGGAAGATTAATTCCCTGGGCTGAATCAAACAAAACCCTTCCATTGAGTACAATACGCCCTTGGTTAGGCATTTCTAACCCTGCCAGACAACGCAGAGTCATACTTTTCCCTGAACCGGATGCACCTAAGATTCCCAAGGGTTTACCCTGGGCAACAAAGTTGGTTTCCAGGGTAAAATTGGCAATTTTTTTTTGTAGGTTAACTATAATTCCTTGGTTATTGTTAATAGTTAATAATGGCACTTCTTGGTTGAGAAAGAGACGTTTTTCTGTTCGGTGTTGGTATAATCGATACCCTAAAATAGATGACCAACGATTAATTAAGAATGACCAATAAGTAACCAGTCGAGTTTGACCTAAACTAGGGGAATTAGATAAATAATTGATTCCTGTGATCGCTATTAGGGCAATTGCTACTACCACTAGTACCCAGAGTAACGCTTCATCCATCTTCCCCGCCTCCGCCGCAAAGAAAATCGCGATGGGCATGGTTTGGGTTTTACCGGGAATACTACCCGCTAGCATTAACGTTGCCCCAAACTCCCCTAATGCTCGAGCAAAGGTCAAAATTGTTCCCGCGATTACACCTGGCCATGCTAAAGGTAATAGTACCTCCCAAAAAATGCGCCATTCTGATGCTCCCAAAGTACGAGCACAGTTAATTAAGTCTCGATTAACTTGTTCAAAGGCACCCAAGACAGTTTTATACATTAACGGAAAAGCCACTACTGTTGCCGCAATTACTGCTGCTGGCCAAGAGAAAATCAGTGTAATTTCCCATTGGTATAATAGCTGTCCTAGAGGACTATTTTTTCCTAAAAGTAGCAGTAGCAAAAAACCAACTACGGTGGGAGGTAGTACCAATGGTAAGGTAAACAATCCATCCATTAATCCTTTGCCTTTTCCTCGGTATCCAAACATCCAGCCTGCTACCATAATTCCCGCCAAAAAGGCAAAAATGGTCGCAACAGTTGCTGTTTTTAAAGAAATCCAGAGAGGCGAGAGATCAAGGGGCATAATAATTTAGAATTTAGAATTTAGAATTTAGAATTTAGAATTTAGAATTGGTAATTAAATAAATTTTGTACACAACTGTCCGATCATTTAGTTTAAAATTAAACTAAACAATAGGGGTAAAGCTGAGGCCTAACAATGACTATCACTGTTCAGAGACAAGACAAGACAAGCCAGGAAACCCTAGCAGAACTAAAACAGGAAAATGGTACAAAGCCAGAGCATACCTGGACTATTGAGGACAGTGAAGAACTCTATCAGGTTCAGGGATGGGGGGAACCCTACTTCTCGATTAATGCCGCTGGTCATGTTACAGTTTCTCCCAAAGGCGATCGCGGTGGCTCTTTAGATCTGTTTGAACTAGTGGGAGCCTTGAAAAAGCGTAACTTAGGATTACCCCTGTTAATCCGCTTTTCAGATATTTTGGCAGACCGTTTGGAACGCTTAAACGCTTGTTTTGCGAAAGCGATCGCTCGCTACAAATATCCCAACACCTACCAGGGAGTCTTTCCCATCAAGTGCAATCAGCACCGACAGCTAGTGGAAGATTTGGTACAGTTTGGTCAACCCTTCCAATTTGGTTTGGAAGCAGGCTCCAAGCCGGAATTGATGATTGCTCTGGCAACGTTGAACACTCCCAATTCCCTGCTAATTTGTAATGGTTACAAGGATCGGGAATATATTGAAACTGCTTTATTAGCTACCCGGATTGGACACAAGCCAATAATTGTCTTAGAGCAACTAGAAGAAGTACTCCTCGTAATTGAAGCTGCACGCAAGCTGGGAATTAAACCAGTACTAGGAGTGCGAGCGAAATTAAGTACTAAAGGCACAGGACGTTGGGGAGAATCCACAGGGGATCGTGCTAAATTCGGTATGACGATCCCTCAGATCCTCTCCTGCATTAACCAATTACGGGAAGTACAGATGCTGGAATCCCTACAGTTGTTACACTTCCACATCGGTTCTCAAATTTCCGCTATCAGCGTCATCAAAGATGCCATCCGAGAAGCCAGCAAAATTTACGTTGAGTTGAAAGTCTTGGGTGCTAATATGCAATATCTTGATGTCGGTGGTGGCTTAGGGATAGATTACGACGGCTCCAAAACTAACTTTCACGCCTCCAAAAACTACAACATGCAGAACTATGCTAATGACATTGTCGCAGAGGTCAAGGACGCTTGTGAAGCACGTCAGTTACCAGCACCGGTACTAATTAGTGAGAGTGGCCGTGCGATCGCATCCCATCAATCTGTCCTAATTTTTGATGTACTTAGTACTAGTGATGTTATTTCCGAAACCCCTGTCCGTCAGGAACAAGAGCATCTAATTATCCGCAACTTCTGGGATACTTACAATACGATCAAAATTGAGAATTACCAGGAAGCTTACCACGACGCTATCCAGTTAAACGAAGAAGCGAAAAGCCTCTTTAATCTCGGTTATCTTAGCATTACCCAAAGAGCTAGAGCTGAGCAGCTTTACTGGGCATGTTGTCAGAAGATTCTGGAAATTACCAGAACTCAGGATTATGTCCCTGATGACTTGGAAGATTTGGAAAAAATCATGGCGTCGATTTATTACGTTAACTTCTCCGTCTTCCAATCTGTGCCAGATTCTTGGGCAATTAACCATTTGTTCCCTATTATGCCCATCCATCGGCTTGATAAACAACCAACCCGTCGAGGTATCCTCGCTGATCTGACCTGTGACAGTGATGGTAAGATTAATCAATTTATTGACCTGCGGGATGTTAAATCAGTACTAGAATTACATCCACTCCGGGAGGTGGGGGGACACGAAGATGGAGAAATGGGGAGATGGGGAGATGGGGAGATGGGGAGATGGGGAGACACGCCAGACACACCAAACAATTCACAAACAACAAATAACAAACAACAAACAACAAATAACAAAGAACCCTACTACTTAGGTTTGTTCCTAGCTGGAGCCTATCAGGAGATTATGGGCAATTTACACAACCTCTTTGGCGATACTAATGCTGTCCACATCCGCTTGACACCAAGAGGCTATGAAATTGAACAGGTGGTGAAGGGGGATACGGTGACAGAAGTCTTGAGTTATGTGCAGTATGATGCTGAAGATTTGGTGGAAAGTATCCGTCGCCGTACTGAGCAAGCTTTGCAAGAGAACCACATTACTATTGAAGAATCTCAACTACTGTTGCAAAACTATGAGCGGAGTTTGAGTAGTTATACTTATCTTGCTTGAGAATTGTATTGAATTGCCATAGAACAATGAGGTAAGGATTTAACGTCAGTTCCAGATCAAGAGTTTTTTTTGACATAACTATCCGGATTTTCCTCTGAAATTGTAGAAAGACTACTCAGATAGATAGTTCGACCTATTGTAAATTCGCCAGCCACTGTTGGGGGTTGCATAATCTTAAGCTTTGCAGCTTAGTGATTTACCCACCTAGGAATTGTTTTGGGTGGGATTGGTAGTTGAATGAAAATGCTGCAAGCTACATCAATTCGGTGAAAGCAAGCACTCAAGGCAAGAATACAAGTTTCAGGTTTTGAGCTGCAACGGTAGAACCAGGATTTGAGTCTTACGTCAACTTACGTAAGTTCTTGGGTGATAATCGAACTCCTATTTCAGTCCGTTGTCTGGCTTGTTCCCAACAATATTACTCAGATACAGCAAACAAGAGAAAGTTATGGTAATGCAACCTATGTATGGTAACCCTGCGCTCCCAAGCTCTGCCATTGAAATCTCTCAGGAAGGATTATGTTCTCTATTGGAGCAAATAGAAGCTGAACTGCTCAATAGCAAAGTTTACCGTCATACAACCGGTGGACTAGAAACAATGTTAAAAGAAGCTTATCACTCTGCCCAAATTCTTGTTAAGGAAGTGTGGCAAGAGGCTGTCCGTTTAACTGTCCACCACTTAGAAAAGCAGTATAACATCGTTCCTGTTGCTGCCAATGACAACCATGAAGCTAGCTCGGAAAATTCAGATTCCCCCCAAGGACAAGAGAAGAAGCTAATGAAGATAGAGCAACCAACTCAGACAACCTCCGTTGATGAAGAGAGCAACCCCCCTGAGAAAACTAAACTACTTAGTCTAGTTCCCGGTGCAAAACTCATTGCCAAACATACTAAATCAACCAAAGAGTCTACTGAACAGGAACTAGTGGCACAAAAAGAACAAGAACGAGATCAACTTTTGTTGGAAATTGCTCAACAACTACAGCAAAAGCGTCAAGCCATCTCCCTCAGCGTGCGCCAACTTCATAATCAAACCCTAGTGCCGATGCATATCATTGAGGCTTTAGAAGCTGGTAATTTAGAAAGGCTGCCAGAGGATATCTACGTTCGGGGTTTTATTCGTCGGCTTGGTCAAGCTTTAGGTTTAAATGGTGTAGCGCTGGCTGCTTCCTTACCAGCACCAGACCCTGTGAAATCGGTAATCCCCTCTTGGTCCCACCAACCATCAGAGTCAGGGGGATTGCAGTTTAGTTCAGTTCATATGTATCTTGGCTACACAGCTTTGATTGCTGGAGCTGTGGGAGGATTGAGTTTCATGTCCAATCAGCCACTCCCCAACTTTTTTGCGGAGCCTGAGTCAGATAATTCTTCTGGGATATCAGTTTCTGCTGAAGATGAAACTGATATCCCAGATAACAAACCTGGTTTACAATCTAGCAAAAATGGTGTTAAAGCTGGCTCAGATATTTCTCCACCGGAATCATTATGAGCAGTATATCCAAGCGATCGCTTATATTAAGCTCATCCCACGACTAAAGTACGTGGGATTTCGCGTTATTTGTTGTTGGTTGTTAGTTGAATGTTTAAGAAAAACTTTCTAACAAATAACAAACAACCAAGTGGCGGGCAGCTATACCCCCCATGCCTAGAAGGAATGGGCTTCCCGCCGCTTTCGGTGAGCTGAAGGAGCGATCGCTCCATTGGAGTCAATAACTTCGTTGGGGTAAGCACTTACACAGAATTATTTACCTATTCTCGATAGCACAAAATTACAAGATTCACGCTGTATAAAAAACAATTACTATTAAAATATAAGAATTTTAACAATCTTAGATATAATTACTTTACAATAGCATCCGTTAAAACTGGGGCAATAATAACAAAAAACCGCTTTCCGACTTTCGGAGGCGGAAGTACCTATTTTTGTCAACAACCAGTCGCTATTGCCTTGCTAGCACTTTGTCCTGATGAAGGTATTCCTCTCAACAGATAAATAGAAACTAGAGTAACCAAGAAAGGAAGCCAGAAAAGGAATATGGGTAATTGCAGGGTTAGTGCTTGTTGTCGAGAGATTAGAGAATTTGGTGTACTTTGCACACCTAGTTGCTTGATGGATATTAATGATTGTGGATAGTTGAACTAAGTAACCTATGCCCGAGAATTCCTGGTCAGAAAATGATTGTGGGAGTGAGCTTGACCCGATTAGCTCTCTGTTGTCTGAGTTGTCAGATGATGATTTTGAAAGTGACTTCTTCTTGCAGGGACAAGAAGGACGCCGACGCAAAGCGGCTTTGACATTAACGATAGTTTGGGGTAGCACTATTACCCTACATTTAGTGTCTTGGGGTTCCTGGTTAATTTGGGGTTTGATGGTGCTCTTAGGAATTCAGGCGATTAGGTTATTCCTAGCTCGACCTTTAACAACGCCTAAACCCCTCTGCGATGAGGAACAAGTTGATTTTCCTGAGGTTTCCTTACTAGTTGCTGCCAAGAATGAGGAAGCTGTCATCAGTAACTTAGTTGAAATGCTATGTAATTTAGATTACCCAAAAGATAAGTATGAACTTTGGGTAATTAACGATTACAGTACTGATCGCACACCAGCTTTATTAGAACAGCTGGCTACCAAATACAACCAGTTGAAAATACTGCATCGAGCTGCTGATGCTGGTGGTGGTAAATCAGGGGCACTGAATCAGGTACTACCCCTTGCCAAAGGAGAGATTGTAGGGGTGTTTGATGCAGACGCTCACGTACCCAAAGACTTGCTCAGGCGGGTTCTGCCTTTGTTTAACCGGGAGTCAGTGGGAGCAGTGCAGGTACGCAAAGCGATCGCTAATGCTTCCCTTAACTTTTGGACAAAAGGGCAGATGACAGAAATGGCCTTTGATAGTTTTGTACAACAACAGCGTACTGCTATTGGTGGCATTGGCGAACTACGAGGTAACGGTCAATTTGTCCGGCGCACTGCCTTGGAGCGTTGTGGTAGCTGGAATGAGCAAACGATCACCGATGATTTAGACTTGACCTTACGCTTACATCTCGATAACTGGGATATCCGCTTTCTCAACTATCCCCCTGTGGAAGAAGAAGGTGTTACCAACGCTTTGTCACTCTGGCATCAGCGTAACCGATGGGCAGAAGGAGGATACCAGCGCTATCTTGACTATTGGCGTCTAATTGTCAGTAATCGTATGGGTACAGGGAAAACCCTGGATTTGTTCAGCTTCTTGCTTATGCAGTACTTGTTGCCTGCTGCTACTATTCCCGACTTTCTGATGGCGATCGCTTGCAGTCGTCTACCTATCCTTGCTCCTTTAACTGGACTTAGTCTAACGTTCCCCTTAATTGGAATGTTCATTGGATTGCGCCGCACACGTAGTAACGAACGCCTTACTTTTTCACAATTTTTTGTCACCCTCTGGCAAACGCTACGGGGCAACTTTTATCTACTCCACTGGATGTTGGTAATGGTTGGTACTACTGCGCGGATGTCTATACGTCCTAAGCGGTTGAAATGGGTTAAAACAGTACATCAAGGCACTACCTCTGAAAGTTTTGAGTTTTGAATCTTTAAGCTAAATGGGGCATTGTTTGCCGTTCGATTACTTTTTCAACGCCAAGTTGAAGAATTTCGCTAGCCGCACGATCGCATACTCCTACTTCCCCCAATAACTGCCGCATTTCTTTATAATCTGCCAAAGTTTGTTCACGTCTACCTTGATCAAACAGTAGTTCTAAAGCCTCTTTGAGAATATTTTCCGGTGTCGCCTTCTCCTGTAGTAACTCCGGCACAATCGAGCGCATCACCACTAGGTTTGAAGGTGACATAAAAGGAATAGAAACTTTCAATATGCGCGCAATCAAGTGAGTGAAAGAACTAACCCGGTAGAAAACTACTTGGGGTACAGCCAACAATGCTAACTCCAAGTTTACTGTGCCAGACTTTGCGATCGCTAAATCTGCAGCTGCCAAAACTTCCTGATTTTTACCAGCAATCACCTTAGCTCTTAAACCATAACGCTCGATAGCTGCTTCAATAGAACGGCGATAAGCTTCTAGGGACAAAGGAATCCAAAAAATTGTTTGTTGTTTGTCCTTTGTTGTTTGTCCTTTGTTGTTTGTTGTTTGGGAATATCTCCCCATCTCCTTATCTCCCCATCCCATCACTTCCCCTGCATCCAACCGGGACTGCAACCGCCGTGCAGCTTCAAAAACAACCGGCATCATATACTTAAGTTCTTGAGATCTAGAAGCTGGTACAAGAGCGATCACAATTTCCTCTGGTTCAATTCCTAATGCAGCTCTTGCTTCCTCTCGGGTTGGACTTGATTGCATCTTATCCAATAGAGGATGGCCTACCCAACTGACGGAAGCTCCTTTTTTTTCAAAAAAACGGGCTTCTTCTGGAAAAATTGCCAACAAATGGTCTGTCATATTCACGATTGTTGCTGTATCGCGACCAACAATAAATGGAGCAGACCAAACCCAAGATTGGGGAGCAATGTAATAAACTATTGGTACTTGGGGCAACTCACGGTGAATAAAATTGCCCAAATTGAGGTTGGGCCCCATATAGTCAATCAACACTACTACATCAGGAGGATTCTGCCGCAGGTATTGCTTAGCACGACGTTGGATTTTCCAAGTGGGCAGCACAAAAGGCAAAGACTCTAGTACTCCGATTGAGCCAATACTAGTAGTATTACTCAGCAGCTTAGCACCAGCCTTCGCCATTTTTTCCCCTCCTAAGGCAACAACTTCCAATTCAAAACCTGCTGTTGCTGCCTGACGTTTCAGTGCTTCAATGAGTAATGCCCCTTGCAAATCACCAGAAACCTCTCCAGTACTGATAAAAATCCTTTTCACTGTCTCACCCTTTTAAAATGTCATAGTCTAAACTCCAGTTGATCAGCATCCAGCCAAGGTTTCTCCCCACTCGCTGGGGAAACTACTTGAATGGAAACAATTCAGATGACTATACGATTACGCGACTTGATTGACAACACGTTGCTGTTCTGGCTGGATTTGCTCTGCATTCAACTGGGACTGCTGGGCTTGCTTGGCCACGAACAGCTCTAATTCTTGCTGGATTTGCGATCGCACCACATAGCGATACTCGCTGAAATGCTCCGCATAGGCACAAACAATCAAATAGCTGATTAAACCACCTGGATTGTGACGACAGATATTGAACAGATAGGGCCAGAACTTCCAGCGGGTTTTGCGCACCACCCCCTGCTTCCAGAACAAGATCAGCACCCCCAGCACATAGCGCAGCGACTGCCAGCTGACCGGCTTCGGCGCGCGATCCTTCTTGGGAAAATCCACCTCGCCCAGAATGCGGTAACAGCGATAGGTGCGATCCAAAAACATCTCCGGGTCGTACAGCTGCCAGAAGGTTTGAATATATTCCTGCACGATGTCTTCAATCGGGCGGGTGGGAATAAAGTTCATCAACGTAGTCTGGTTAATGTCCCCCGAACCATCCACGAGACGACCTTCTTTTTTCAAGCGATGCCAGAGCGCCGTATCCGGCAGCGCTTGCAGAATGCTGTACAGCGCTAGAGGAATCCCACTTTCCTGGACAAACCGGACAATGCGATCGCCTGCTCCCGGCTTCTCCCCATCGAACCCAATGATGAACCCGGCCATAATTCGCAGTCCAGAACGCATAATTTTATCAACAGATTCCCGCAGCGGATCGCGCGTATTCTGGAATTTCTTCGTCACCGTCAGACTATCCTCGTCCGGAGTCTCAATCCCCAGAAAAACGGAGCCAAAGTTACAGGCTACCATCAGATCCATCAGCTCTTGATCCTGAGCCAGATCCACCGAAGCCTCTGTATTGAAGGTAAAGGGATAGCCGCGATCCTGCATCCAGGGCAATAGCGCTTTCAGCAAGAGCTTGACATTGCGTTTATTGCCAATAAAGTTGTCGTCGACCATAAAAATCGTCTCGCGCCAGCCCAGATCGTAGAGTGTCTGCAATTCTGCCAGTAACTGTTGCGGCATCTTAGTCCGGGGCTTGCGACCGTAGAGCACGATGATATCGCAGAACTCGCACTGAAACGGGCAACCGCGAGAAAATTGCACCGACATCATCGCATAGGCATTCATCTCCAGCAAGTCGTAGCGCGGAATCGGTGTTTCGGTCACATCCGGCTTCTCGCCACCGGAGCGAAACGTGCCCGACTTTTTCCCCTGCTTAATTGCCTCCACAAACGTCGGGATCGTGATTTCCCCCTCATCCAGAATCAAGAAATCAATCCCTGCTGCCTCGCATTCCTGAGAAAAGGCCGTAGGATAAGGACCACCTGCTGCAACCAATTTGCCGCGACGCTTTGCCTCCTCAATTTTCTCCAGCAAATCGGGTTTCTGGACAATCATCCCCGACAAGATAGCCACATCCGCCCAATCCCAGTCTGCATCAGTCAACGGGCGCACATTACAATCTACCAACCGCATGTCCCAATCCTGGGGTAACAGGGCTGCTGCCGTAATCAGTCCCAGGGGCGGGACAAAGGCTTTGCGTCCAATGAGGGAAATAGTACTCTCAAGCGACCAAAAGCTTTTGGGGAATAGCGGATAAATCAGGAGCGCTTTCATAGAGATTTTTTAAATATTAGGTTAATGCAGCATTTAGACAGCATTATACAGGGGGGATAATTATCTCGTGGTCTGAGAAGACCCTCGCTTTCAGCGACGGGAGTGTCAAATCAACTCTCCTATTACTGCTCTACGTAAAATCTCTGTTATTTCTGCTGCCATACTGGCATCAAGCTCCACCACTTCTTGGTCTAAATCCCTTGGCTCAAGTCGCTTTGCTCCTTTTATTGCCATACTTAAGCTAATCAACTTAGCTGGCTGTTCTAATTTCAGGGGATTCGGTATAACCAACTGTACCAGAGCTACATAAACTGCTTCCGTTCTATTCCTAACATTAGTAGCACCGTTGCCCAACTTAGAGATAATGACTGGGTAGTCAATCACTTCCTGTAGACCTAATTTAGCGATCGCTAAATCAATATATCTGGCTGGATCTGTCCCTAGTGCCCTAACTATACTTTCCAGATTATGCCACTGAACACCAGGTAGCTTAGATGTCTCTGGTAGATGCTGATGCCAACCAACCAGAGACATCATCCTGGTTAAATCATAGGCAGATATTTTATTATCGCCCCGATGGTTTGGTGCTGTAGAAGTAAGCATTACCTGTTGAGTTGTGTTATCAAACAACTCCGGTTGCTCAATAAAAGGTTTTTCCCCATATCCCCCCCAGAACATCAGGTCATAATTACCCGTAATACTTTTTACCCAATCAGTAATCTCTCCCTGGGTATAAAATTGCTTGAACATCACTCCCAAAGAGTTAGAAGTTCCTATACTTTCCTCGTAACTGACTACATCTTTAACTAAATCAGAGAAAGGATAATTATTTTCAACTCCTTGTTGATTTGTACCTCGAATATAGCAATTGTCAAGATTAATATTTGGATAATTGATATTTAGTCTAGATACCAAATTGACGATTGGCAAGATTTTACTTGTACTCCAAAATTCATCATTTTTTAGAGCATTTCTTCCTAGCCATTTAGTCTTGATTTGTTCCTCAACAAAGCTACTGACACAAATACAAGCCTCTGTAATATATTGATCAAGAAACTTTAGACCTTGTTCATCAATTTCAGGAACTTGCCCAATTTGGGGATAAGGGCTGAAAGTTGCATCTGCTTTCGGAACAGAAACCAAATTTTTGCCATCGGGTTTAATACTGAGGTAATTAGGATAATCCTTAATTGTTTGCTTGTAGGGACAAGTTTCAACACCCATATACATTAATTGCGGGTAATCCTCTAAACCACCAGCCGCAGCAGTAATGAAGTCTTGATAAATTTGTTGTTTTTCATTGGTCATTGGTCATTTGTTATTTGTTATTTGTCATTTGTTATTTGTCATTCATCTTTGCTGTGAGCTTTGCAATTACCAGGAATGGAACCTCGGCGTCCTTTAAGTTGAGACTGTTGCAAAAAGTGGCGCAGGTGTTGTATGTGTTCGTTATCTGGCAGTAATTCTAGATGCTCTAATGCTTGATTAAAAGTTTGTTCAGAGCGGTAGAGAGTACGAAAAGCCTTTTTAAGTTGTCCGATTTGAGCTGTAGTTAGTCCAGCACGCTTGAGACCAACTAGATTTAGCGATCGCACCCTGGATGGATTGCCTTCAACTAACATATAAGGTGGTACATCTCGGTCAATGCGACTCATACCACCCACCATTGCCATACGTCCAATATGGACAAATTGATGAATTCCCAATACCCCACCAATTACCGCCTTTGACTCAATGTGAACATGACCCGCTAAAGCCACAGCGTTAGCAATCACCACAGAATCTTCAATCAAGCAATTGTGAGCAACATGGACGTAAGCCATCAGCAAATTGTTATTCCCAATCAGGGTTGCCTCTCCAGCACGAGTTGCCCGGTTAATAGTTACATACTCACGAATTGTGTTGTTATCACCAATTCTTACCCAACTGGGAGCACCTTCATATTTTAGATCTTGGGGTTCTAAGCCAATTACTGCTCCAGGAAAGATTTTATTCCTGGCTCCAATTTCTGTTGGTCCTTCCAACACGACATGAGCACCGATGGTGGTTTCTGGACCAACTTTCACTTTATTTCCAATCACCGCGTAGGCACCAACGTTAACTGTTGGGTGCAGTTGAGCACCAGGGTGAATAACAGCAGTAGGATGAATCAGTGTTACCAATTTTTTAATCCTGAGTACTGAGTTCAATATCAACCTTCAATCCTTATGATCAATAACTGGCTATATTTAATCAACTTCTTGTCGAAGTAGGGAATAGTTTTCGAAGACGCTTAAAGATAAATTGCTGCACAACAGGGAAAAGGTTAAAGGGTAAAGAGATAAGAACAAACTGGAGGTGTCGATTAAAGCAAGGAAGAACAATAAACGTTTTTTGCTTTCCCAGCGACTACAGGGAGCTTACCCCTTCCCCTGCAACCTATAAAACTCAACATTGACAACAGATCTAATCTACAAGAGAAAACATCAGTTCCCCTTCTGTAACTCGTTCACCATTAACCAGCGCACTAGCCTGCATCTTCCCAAAACGACGTCGCTTGATAGACAACAGTTCCGTTTTCATTACTAGTTGATCTCCTGGAACCACTGGACGCCGGAAACGAATTTTGTCAATACCAGCAAATACGAATAAGTTACCATCCATATCATCAGGTAGTTGAGTTAAGACAATACCTCCAACTTGAGCCATCGCTTCCACAATCATTACCCCAGGCATTATCGGACGTCCGGGAAAATGTCCTTGAAAATAGGGTTCGTTAAATGTGACATTCTTGATACCAACGGCTAGTTTGCCTGGAACATATTCAATAATGCGATCAACTAAGGCAAAAGGATAGCGGTGGGGTAGTATTTTTTGAATTTCTTCCAGGGTCAAAACAGCTTTATTAGATGGATTAGTGTCGGATTGCTTAGGATTTGTAGAAGAGGCATTGTCAGTATTAACATCAGTCAGTGTAGACATAGGCTTGCTGTAGTTAGAGCTTTGGTGCTTGGTGCATTGCTAATTGTTCATTGACCATTAGCTATTCGCCATTTGTTGAGCCAGCTGTTGAGCAAGTTGGATATGCAGGTTGTGGCTGGCTTTGTAGGCGAGGAAGTGAGCTACAGGAAATTGTCCTAATAAACTTAAATCCCCTACTAAGTCTAAAAGTTTATGACGCACTGGCTCATTTGAAAATCTTAAAGGAGGATTAAGCCATCCTTGCTTGCCACAAACTAAGGCATTTTCCAAGCTACCGCCTTTTATTAAACCAGCTTTTCGCAATTCTTCTATTTGGTGAGCTAAACCAAAAGTACGAGCTGGAGCGATCGCTTCTGCAAAGCTTTCCTGTTCAGGTGTCCAACTATACCATTGATTGCCAATTGCAGGTAAATCAAAGTCAATACCGTAGGTAAATCGGATGATAGGAGCTGGCAAAGCAGCTACAAAGGCATCTCCTTGATATACCCAAATTGGTTGTTTGTTGTTTGGGAATTGGGAATTGGGAATTGGGAATTGGGAATCGGGAATTGGGAATGTCCCCTCCTCTCCGTGCTTCTGTACTTCCTCCTCTTTCTCTGCTCTCTGCTCCCTGCTCCTCTGCTCCCTCCTTTCCGCGTCTCCAAAAGTGATACCCACCTCCTGAATTGCCTTTACCCACAGAAGTGCAGAACCATCCAAAAGTGGGACTTCTGGGCCATCAATTTCAATTCGAGCATCATCAACACCACTGCCAGCCAGTGCTGCTAACAGATGTTCTACCGTCCTTACAAAAACCTCTCCCTTGCTGGGGTCACTCCGGAGTTCTGTGGAAAGTGTTGTCTGGTGGACGGCATCTACTCGTGCCTTGATAATTGGTGCTTCCGGTAGATCAACTCGCACAAAATAGCGTCCTTCTCCAGGAGATGCTGGTAGCACCCGCACTCTTGTCGAGATACCACTGTGCAGTCCCACACCCGAACGTTCAAATATACCACCCAAAGTATACTGATTGGGGATTGGCTTGGTCACTTTAACCATGCTATAATTTTAGATTTTAAATTTTGCTAATTGCTATTAGCCATCAGCCATTAGCCATTAGCCACTCTAGAATCGCTCTCCAATACCAAAGTGAAACTGGTTATCACCTTCGTCACTCCAACCAAAGTCAATACGAATTGGACCGAGGGGTGACTGAATACGAGCTCCCACACCGTAACCAAGACCAGCACCGGGCAAACCCCTCACTTCACTGGGGTTACCCGGTACATCATCATCTGTACCCAAAGTAGTTGCAGCATCAACAAAAAGAACTGCTCCCAGGAAGTTAAAAATTGGGAAGCGATATTCAACTGTTCCCTGGATATAGCTACGTCCTGAACCTACTTCTCCTGATTCGTAACCCCTTACTGATTCACTACCACCGAGAGAAAAGGCTTCATAGGGGGGCAAATCTCCTAAGACTGTTCCCCCTTGAATGTTCAAGGCAATAGTTTGACTTTCATTACCTTCTTCTTCTTGAACAAAGTTGGTTAATTGAACAGGGATGTAGTAGTTGTAGTTAGCCCTAATACGGTTCATAAGAATGCTACCACCGCCCAGGGGGACGGACTGCTCCGTACTTAGCCGTAGTAGAGAACCTTGGGTAGGTCGCAAAAGATTATTCCGACGATCTCTGACTGCACCCAACTGGAGGGTAATTAGGTTGTCTGTTCCATCATCACTAAAGCTCAACAGTTCCCCAGTAGTTGATCTTGGGGTGATATCACCATCACTATTTTTGACAGCAATAGTTTGGAACTGGGTTCCCAAAGATAGGAGCCAATCTGGTCGAACATAGGGATTGTCAGCTATAGGACGGCTAAATCTGATACCACCGCCGGTGCGCACAATACGGGGACGATCCGTATTTACACCGTCTTCTTCAAAGACTCTGATGTCATCATCATCGTTAACGCCAAAGACTAGTGAAATTGACCTTCGCCGGAAGGCATTAACGGTGTAAGAGGTGCGGTAAGGATCTCCAGCAATCCAGGGGTCAGTAAAACTCAAATCAAACAGGAGAGCTCTGGTTCCTAGTTGAAACTCTGCCCCAAGAATGTGATGATTACCCCCTAGGTTTTGTTGTTGATAGCTAGCTGAACCAAAAAATCCATTAGCCGAACTAAAACCCCCTCCAGCGGCAAAGGAACCAGTTTTTTTCTCAATCACGTCCACCACCATAATCACTTTGCTGGGGTCATCACCAGGAGCAAAAGAAAGGCGCACGTCATCAAAAATTCCTAGACCAAAGACTCTTTGCAAATCTCTTTGCACTGTAGCCCGATTAAATACTTCCCCTGGTTTTAACTGGATCTCCCGTGTAATGATAAAAGGACGGGTACGTCCCCCAATTGGTTCTTCTTTATCACTTTGGGGTGGTAGAGGGTTTCCCTCTTCATCAACTACCGGGTCTCCCTCTTCGTCAAGATAACGTACTAGAATATCTTGAATGACCCCTTCTGCCACAATCAATTTGACTGTGCCATCATCGTTAATTTCCACTTGCTCAGCATTAATTACTTGAGCTAAGTCATAACCTTGCTCTCGATACCACTCGTTTAATTCAATGATCCCTTGTTGGAGATCTCTAAGATTGATAATCTTGCCATATTGCTCACTGAAGATATTATCTACCACTTCCTGAGGCAATATACGTTCACCTTCTGTTGGTAAAGTGTCAACCGCAACCTCCCGCATGACTGGGTTAGGTGTAACCAGGAAGGTTATACGGACACCCAAAGGAGTATCTACTGGTTCTACATCAACATTGGAAAAGAAGCCAGTAGCAAAGACTGCATTCACATCTTCCTGTAGTTGAGAGCGGGTTGTCGGGCGTCCAGGTTGGGTCTTAATCACCCTGTAGATTTCATTTTCGAGTTCCACCGGTGCGCCAGTAACTAAGACTTCCGCTACTAGTACTCGCGGTTCTGCTTCTTCAGGAGGTGTTTGTGTTGGGGTAATTGGTGGCGGTTCCGGTGCAATTGGTTCAGACTCAGACGGTTGGTTTTCCTCGTCTGAGAGCCTTTCTTGATCCTCAATTTCAGAACCCTCCGGCGTTTCTTGTGCCAGCACCGAATCTTCATCCGGTTGAACAATTATCTGCTCTGACATCAAAATTGGTTCTGGGGCTTCTATCTGGTTGAAGGATGGGGGGACTGATGCCTCCGGAACCTGGACTGAGAATTGGGGACTAGGGGTAGCAGAGGGAACGCTTGTAGGGGATGGGAGGCTAGGGAATATTGTCTCCCATCCAGGTTCATCAATCGATAATTTTCCATTAACTTCAAGGGTATCAGCAATAAACTCAGTAGTCTGTCCACTGCTGGGTTTAGATAAGCTAACACTAGCTACAGCGGCGATTGAGGCCGCTAACAAAGGAGATAAGCGCATTGTTTTGAGCTTTGTTGACACTTCCACACACCATACATTGATTGCCAAAAGAACAATCAGCTTTTTGTCTCGTTGTCTATTGTCTACTGTATGTTAATGTTTTTAGCAGTTTTTCATTTTAAGTAGGGAACAGAGAACAGGGAATTGGGAATTGGGAATTGGGAATTGGGAAGAAGCTACTTTCATCACCTGGTGGTAAAATTTTTTCATCGCGACTGCCTCCTGCCTTCTGCCTCCTGCCTTCTGCCTTCCTTGATTGAGATAATTCGCTCTAGAACTTGCTGATAAGCAGCTTCGACATTTCCCAAATCGTGACGAAACCGGTCTTTATCCATGACTCGTCGGTCTGGATCTGTTTCGCTTTGGTTCCAAAGACGGCAGCTATCAGGACTGATTTCATCTGCCAAGAGTAACTCTTGATTGGAACTTACACCAAACTCTAGCTTAAAGTCCACTAGAGTAATGCTGCATTGATTGAAGGTAGCTGTGAGAATCTGGTTAATTTTTAAAGCTTGCTCCTTTAATTGGTTGAGTTGTTCAGGTGTTGCTAGCTCGAGGAGTAATAAGCGATCGCATGTTAACAAAGGATCTCCCAACTCATCGTTCTTGAAATAGAACTCCACTAGTGGTGTTGGCAGGATCTTGCCTATGGGTAATCCAGTTTGTTGACACAGGCTACCGGCAGCAATGTTCCTGACTACCACCTCTACCAGCAAAATTTTTACTTTTTTGACCAGCATTTGGTTGGGAGCAGATCTTTCAATAAAATGGGTGGAAATTCCTTGAGCTTCTAGCAACTGGAATAATTGGGTTGCGATCGCACAGTTTATCTCTCCCTTGCCAGTAATCTGACCCCGCTTTTGAGCATTGAAGGCGGTAGCATCATCTTTGAAATGAGTCAGCAGAATCTCCGGATCATCCGTAGTGTAAAGAATCTTGGCTTTTCCTTCGTACAGTTGGTGATGAACAGACATAAGAAATTTAGAATTTAGAATTTAGAATTTAGAATGAAGTTTTGGTCTAAAATCTTTGCTGTGCAAGGATTTTAGAACTTATTTTCGATGAATTTACCACACTTAATCTACGATAGCCATTTTTTTCGGTAGCGAGGGTGAAGGAAAGTTTAGGTTAATTTAAGGTTAATAAAAGGTTAACAAAGGAACACTCGTTTTCTCATAGACATAACTACAATAGAGGTTGGTGGCAACATGAAGATTCATAAAGAGTAAATTTAATCTTGCTGAAAGCAAGCAGGGAAGACAATCCAAGGTTTTGATCGATCTGGGTATTTTGAAAATCAGGAGATAATTATGGCAGATAAATCAAATTTTCTATATCCCCGAAGTTCCTATCACGGTGATTTCACCCCAGAGCATCTGGTTTTCAACGCTAATCTACAAGAATTTTCTCAACAGGTGAACTACATCTGCAATCTTGAGACTGGTGGCAAGCTCCAGCCAGAAGACGCTTATAAGCGAATCAAATTTCTCTGGAAGCAGTTAAAACGCTCCAAAAAGGAACTCGCAATTGGTCAAAATTCTTCCCAGAGTGATCAAGGAGGAGAAAGATGAGGGAATTGGGGGAGATGGGAAGACATTCTAAATTCTAAATTCTAAATTCTAAATTCTAAATTCACCATTCCCTACTTCCTCAGCATCGTGTGAACACCATCCCAGAAATCTGGGGGTGGGTTGTCAAGATAGTTTTTTGCTCTTTGTAAGTGAGTAAGCACAGCTTGATCAGTGGCTTTTAATTGATGAGCTTGTTCAAAGTAGGTTAGTGCTTTTTGGAAGTCTCTGTTGATATAGGCATGACGTCCTGCTTCGTAGAAGGACAAAAACCGGTTCATATTATCATTAAGGCAGACATCAGCTGTGTCAATCAATTCGTAAATACTAACTGGTTGATTCTTGCCCTTAACCCGAATTTTGTCTAGTTCCCGCACACAGATGCGATCGCGGCAGAGGTTATAGGTATACTCGCTCAAGATAATGTCACAGCCATAGTCTTTGGTGACTCCTTCGAGGCGAGCGCTAAGATTAACCCCATCTCCAATCACGGTGTAATCCATCCGTTTTTGGGAACCAATATTGCCAGAAACAACTTCTCCAGAACTAATACCGATGCCAATATGGATTAGGGGCTGCTTGTTCATAATCCGGGATTCATTAAATGCTGCCAAGCGCCAGCGCATATCAAGAGCTGACTGCACAGCTAACCAAGCATGATTCTCTTTTAAAGGAAGCGGAGCCCCAAAAACAGCCATTAGAGCATCCCCAATAAACTTGTCTAAAGTGCCTTCATGGTTGAAGACAGCTTCTACCATAGTTTCAAAATACTTATTCAGCAGGGATACTACTTCTGCTGCTCCCAGATTCTCAGTCAGCGTTGTGTAACCCCTAATATCAGAAAACAGAATTGTTACTTCCTCCTTACTTCCCTGCATTAGGGTATCTTCACCCAATGCCAATACTTGCTCAGCAACTCCGGGGGTTAGATAGCGATACATTGTGGTCTTAAGCCGCTTTTCTTGGCTAATATCCTCTAAGACGACTAAACCACCTCGCACAGTTCCCTCTGGATTAGTTAGAGGATTGACAGTTAGATTCGTACTGCGCTCTATTTTCTGAACTTGCTCATAAGATAGATCAGTTGAAGTATTTGAATCCCAAGGTGTCTCATTCCAAGGGACATAAACTTCTGGATTATCCAGCTTCGGGATTGCCAGGATATAGAAATTATCCTCAGCTTGTGAGTTAGACGGGGAATTTGATCGATGAGAACATGAGGAGCTGGAACTTTTAACATTCAACTTGGAATGACTGTTAAACAAACCCACTATCAGGCTTTGTTCTGGCAGAAAATGCTTAGCACCAGTTGTCAAACTGTTTTTTAGACGGGACTGGAGGTGTTCAATTGGTACAATGTCCCAAACATAGCGATTTGTGAGTTTGTACTCCCACAACTCTCTATTTTTACTATCGATTTGCTTGATGGGACAACCCAACAATGCTAGAGCAGCATCATTAATCGTGACAATCTTACCCTCCATATCCGTTGATATCACTGCATCAGAGAGACTTTGGAGAATGTCTTTCTGATATTGCTTTTCTACCAGGACACTTTCAAAGAGCTTAGCATTTTCTAGAGCCATCCCTGCCTGAATATTAAAAGCCCTCATAAACTCTTCATCAGAGCTCGTAAAACTGCCTTGTTCCTTATTAATTAGTTGGGTAACACCAATTAATTCCCCGGCAGAGTTAAATACTGGCATACAGAGGATGCTGCGAGTCTTATAGCCGGTTTGTTTGTCAGCATTAGGGTCGAAGCGAGGGTCTTGATAAGCATCGGAGATATTGAGAGTTTCACCAGTAGAAGCTACATAGCCAGCAATTCCACGATTAGCAGGAATGCGAATTGGTATAATCTCTGTACCTTCTTTGTTGAGTACTTTAGTCCAAAGTTCTCCGGTTTCTTTGCTCAGCATAAACAAAGTACTGCGGTCTGCCTTCATCAACTTACGAGCTTGATCCATTACTGACTGTAGTGTGGCTTCTAAATCCAAGCTCTGAACAAGAGACTGGGTTGCCTTCAGCAGAGCGGCAGCTCCCCGTTGGTTGCGAGCAGCCATATACAAAGATTGGCAAGTTTCGAGGATAATGCCAATAGAAGCAGCAAAATCGCGAAATCGCTGTTCGTCTTCGCTATCAAATGGTACACCTCCAGCTTTGTTCAACAGCTGAGCTACCGCAACAACTTGATTAGTGCGGCTAAAAATCGGCATACATAGGAGGGTTTGAGTTTTATAGCCAGGACGCTCGTCAACTTCTCTGTTGAATAGGGGGTGGTTGTAGGCATCTGGGATATTAAGCTCATCACCAGTTTTGGCAACATGACCAGCTAAACCAACATTGAGGGGAATCCTAATTTCTATGCCTTTGTTACTCTCACTTCCTGGTTCTACTTTAGAAGTTGGATCTGTTTGGAAGCGGGGAATTTTCGCCCAGAGCTGGTCTTTTTCCGCATCTACCAAAAAGATGGTAGTACGGTCAGCTTGCAGGATTTGACCAACTTTGAGGGTAAAAGCATCCATCACCTGCTCTAACATTGTTTCAAGAGCTTCGTTGTTGATCATCTCGATCGCCCGCAAAAATTGTTGAAATTCAGCGGTGATGAAGTCCAACAAGCAGATGAATTCGGGGACGGATAGCTCTTTGACTCGGTTAGTCAGGATGCTTGTCCGATTGAGTGTGGTTAACTGAGTCAATGTAGCCAGAATGCTACCAGTGTTAGAAAGTGGCATAGTGATGACGGTTCAACAGCTGCTGTGCTCCGATGTATAGGTGAACGAACTCAAAAGAACGTCAACCCAATAGATAATTGCTGCCAAAGAGAAAGCATCTATCAAGATTAAAATCCACAAATAAACGAATCGATGTGACACACCCAACCCAGAAATTAAAGCTCACGATTGCCATACTCTTCACCAGTATAAAGTTAGTGTCTTGTTGCTGCATCCTATTACCCTATTTCTATCTGGTAAGTAAGAAGTATCAGGACTTAGGCTTTCTTTGACTTGGAATCGTCACTAGTAGAGTTAATTCATCAATTGTCCCTACTGTAATCGAGTCCTCAGCTCTTTTCTCCTCAATGCTTTACCTTCTATCCTGAGAAACACAACCGTGAATATACTTAATTTTTGACATCCTTCCAGCGCCGAAAGCGCGGGATTCCTAAAATTAAGTTCATCCCACGACTTGCATTACGTGGGATTTCGCGTCATTAGTCATTAGTCCTTTGTACTAATGACTAATGACTAATGACTAATGACTTTCGCGGCGGGGCGACATTTCCTCCAACCCCTTGAAAGAGTTGGCTTCCCCGTCGCTGTTTGTAACGAGTAACAAGTTTTGAAGAATTTATCCTAGTTTTGAGCACTTGCAGTGCAAGCATTTTGAGCCAAAAGATACAATTTCCGTGCACTTATTTGGTCTCAAAAAGCTTAAAAGCCCTGTGTGGCATAACTTGTACACTCATGCAGCAAGCGCTAGATAGAAGAAATTTGCCGATATTTGTCCAAAACGGAAGCAATAGCCTGAGCCCGTCGCAGCTGATCCTTATAAACACATTGCCATTCAGTTATCGGCAGATTTTCTCTTACACAGATACCAAGAAGTCCACTCGCTTTATTCTCACCCTGTTGTAAGTCAAACTCCTGATATTCATTGATGTAGAAAGAAGCAGTTCTTGCCCAAGCAATTGCCTCAATCCCAGTTTTGCCTCCTTGGCGTGCTAGAGCTAAAGCTTCGGGAAATTTACGAGAATGGATTAATTTGGCTTGGTTGTAAAGATCAGCAGTGTTGAGTAAGGCTTCTAAGTCACCATTGGGATCAATTCCCACTGCGTTTAAATCAACCAGTTGTCGAGAAAGTCCTCCCAGTGATCGCTGTGAGCACATTTGCTCAGCTTTAGCGATATTACCCCCACTACGTCCTTGATCACTACACGGTCCGTAGTTGGTCACTACTTCACCCCAAGATAAGTTACCTGGATCGGTGTGTCCGAAGTAGCCCGGAGTTTGCTCTAGATAGAGAGTACCATCTTCTATGAACAAGCGATAATTCCCTTCTGCTACCCCAATTGCTACCATTCCTAGAGATGTAGAAGTGGCAAATAGAGAGGAATTGAGACTCAAGCTTTGGTTGAGATCAAAATGGCGCTCAGGTACTTGTATCTCATCCTCAAATTGCTTTTGTGTACTAAGTTGGGCTGTGGGGGTTGGCGGCGAAGCCACTCGCGATTTCCAGGTTTGGATATTTTCTTGAGTCAGAGCAATGACTTGGTTAGAGTCAATGTTTTCTTTAGTCCCTGTGGAGAATAACAAAATGGCACTTGTTGCCGTTCCTACCAAGCCAAGTAATGCTACTCGTGATAACCAAATCAAATAAGACATGACTCGTATGACGCTGATGGATGCTCAATAAGTTCCCGACTCAACATTCTACGGTCAGTTGGCTAATTTGCCAAAATGGTAAAGAAGACTGGAAGTCGTCAGTGAGTCCACCCAAACTACAGATTACCGCAGTAAACGTTCCGAGTATGCTGTCCTGGAAATTCCTGAATATTGGATTGTTGATCCTCTTCAAGAAGTAGTAACAGTATGCACGCTGGTAGAAGGATTCTACGATGGAGTTGAATTCCGAGGTAAAGAACCCATTATCTCCCCCACTTTTCCAGAGTTAGAGTTGAGTGCCGAGCTCATTTTGGCAACGTAGGGGCGCACCGACGTGCGCCCTTAACCGACGTGCGCCCTTAAGGGGTGGATGAAGAATAAACAGACCCCCAGACACACCAGACATGGAGAATTTAAATTTACCTCACTCGCCCTTAAGGATTCCTCTGCACCGAAGCATTGTGAAAATCAATCATAGTTTGGCGGTAGAACTCCGGCATTCCTATATCAAAATACTTACCTTTAACAAGATAACCAGTCATCCCTTCATTTTGCTGCAATTTATCTAGACAAGATGTTAGCTGAAATTCTCCCTTTTCGCGGACGTTATGGTTAATACTTTCTGCTAAATAATCAAAAATTTGCGGTTGTAGCACATACATACCAAATACTGCTAAAAATAAATCTTTGGCCATACCCTCCATATGGAGATGGGCTCTGGCATACTCAATATCTGGCTTTTCCGATAGCTGAGTTACTGAGAGGATGGAATCTTGCTCTTGCCAAACTCCTGTAACACAGCCAGCCTTATGAATAATTTCTCCTGGCATTACTGTCAAACCAACAATACTTTGACCGACTTGCTCGTAAATGTCCAGCATTTGACTAGCACAAGAAGATTCATGGTCAGAGGTGTAAACATGATCGCCTAGTAACAGCAGAAATGGTTCATCTTTTACCCATTCTTGAGCACAGAATACGGCATGACCGTAGCCTTCTTGTTCTTCCTGAATGAGGATAGTAATTCGCTCTCCTAAATCTTGCAAATACCGACTGTATTCCTGATTTTGTGGTGATAGTTTATGGAAAAGTTCTTTGCTTGGTAACTCTTTAAAGAAATCTTCAAATAATTGGCGATCGCTTTTTTGCACGACAATCCCCACTTCTTCAATGCCAGCACTTACGGCTTCTTCCACAATCGCCAAAATCACTGGCTTAGCGCGACCATCTTGATCAACAATGGGAAACAGTTCCTTTTTTACCACCTTAGTGGCTGGAAATAAACGAGTGCCGAAACCAGCCGCCGGAATTACAGCTTTTTTCACTTTTTTGCTGGCTTTGATAGTTAGTTTCAAAGATTGCATTTGGGGAAAGTTCTGCTCAATAATTTCAATAACTTGTTCTTGACTAGCCTCATCTTTAACTATAAACTGGGCTGTACCATCTCCTTGAGAACCAACACCTTTTCCTCCTAAAATGTAAGGTTGAATTGGTTCATAATTCAGGAGTTGATGCAGTACAGGAGCTGTCAATTGCTCAGGACAGGCAGGTATTAAATGTTGGTCGAATCCTGCTTGTGCTTGGTTCATCAGAACACCTAGCCCTCTAGCATCTCCCCTTTCTAGGGCATCCACTGCTTCTCGGGTAATTTGAGTGCTGATGAAACCCAGATATTTCTGGACATTTTGTTGTACTACATTACTAGCGAAAGGATAACACTGATTCAACTGCTCGAGGATTTCCTGAGTATTTTTGCTTGCACCAAGATCAACAATTACTAAGAACAACTCCTTCGGTACTTTTAGCTCAATGACTTCGGTGGATTCCCCATCAAAGACCATCATGATCGGTCGATTGCCGTAGGCACAAGCTTGATCCATCCTGCCACAACGAGAAGGGGTGGTAGTTTCTCCCAGATAAGCCAACTCCATTTCGTCCCGCAGGCTCAGTTTAAGGTGATAAAGACGATTGAAGGCGCGAGCAACTAAGACACAAAAGGCAGCACTTGATGCTAAGCCTTTTTTGATGGGCAAATCTGTTAAATAATTGTCAATCTCCAAGCCACTTACAGGATAGTGGGTGAGTAATTGGTAGGCAACACCAGCAGCATAGCTGAAAAAACCCCCCTTTTTAGCTTCTGTGAGCAAAGCATTACTTTCCATCGGTAACACGATTGGACTTTGAACTGTTCCGTCATTTAAGGAGGAACGGATAATTAGTTGAGTTGGATGAGGTTTCACCTGAGCATAAATTCCCTGATTAGTGCCAGTGATTATGGTGTATCCTTTCTCTAGCTCGGGATTAAGGGGGCGATAACCTGCTGCCCAATCGCTATGTTCACCAAAAAGACAAAGACGACCCGGAACAAAAATTTTCATCGATTTAATGCTGAACCTCAGATAGTTACTAGAGTTCTCTACAGTAAATTATTGCTAGAATTAGGCAATCTGAGGTTCTTGAATGAAAGCTCAATATCTTTCGGTGTTACTGGGGATAATTGCAGCAGTGTCAGTAAGCTGCAAACCCAACATTAATAACCAAGTAGTTGTTCAACAAGAGCAACAGGAAATCAAGATTAGCAGTTCCGGTAGTACTTATTCGGCGCTAAAGATTTTGGTTGCCGCCTACATAGCCAAAACTGAAAACACAAAAATTACCTTTCTGCCATTAAGTCAATCCTAAAGCAGTATCATTAGTACAAAAAATGGATTGGTTAACCTAGGTAGTATTATTCGTCTTTAATGATTTCCAGATTACAGCTTCCAGCTTACCAGCAGCTAAAAGTGCTTCTTGGCAACCACCACTGCTCCAATCACCCCGAGTGCAAGTTATGATTGCTGATGAGGGCTATCTTGCCAAAACTGTAGAGCTTGCTGGACTTCAGGGTAGAGCAGGCAAACTAGTGTTACCAAACCCAATTGCATCTCTAGAACAGGCAAAGGGGCAACTTTGGGTTAGTATCGCAGTGTTTTGTTTGTTGGGAGTAGGGTTCACTACCCTATTTGTTACAAACGTTACCTGTTTGCTCACCTGTCACATCGCCTATTTGACTAAGGGAACGCAGAAGTTAGCCAGTGAAGAGCGCCCAAGGAGCGCTTTCCAGCCCCAATTGAATGGAAGAAACAATATATTTTCTTCTTCCCTGCTCCCTGCTCCCTGCTCCCTGTTGCTTTATTTCTCAAGAGCTCCCATAGAAATTTGCATCAGAGATAACGGTTTTGGTATACCGCCAGATATTGTTGATAAAGTTTTCGATGCCTTTTTTACCACTAAGCCACCAGGAGAAGGAACTGATCTGGGATTATCTATCAATCACGATATTATTATTGGACAACACCAAGGAGAGATTAACCTAAGGACACAAGAGACTATACATAATTTAAGCTTAACTTGCCTCTCAAGTAATATTAATGAATCAAAGGTTCTAGGGAAGGGAGAATAGATGACTATGACAATTCTCTTTGTGGATGATGAGCTGCCATTACAAAGAGTGATCAATCTAAAATTCAAAAAAAAGATTAGATCCAAACAGTGGGAATTTGTTTTTGCTCAAAATGGAGTGGAAGCACTAGAGAAAATCAAAGAGTATCCTCAGATTTCAATGGTGATTACTGATATTAATATGCCAGAGATGGATGGTTTAACACTGTTAGGAGAACTTCATAGTATCGACTCAAAGCTGAAAGCAATCGTACTCTCAGCCTACAGCGATATGAGAAATATTAGAACGGCAATGAACCTAGGGGCCTTTGATTTTGTAACCAAACCTATAGACTTTCAGGATTTAGAAGTTACTATCAATAGAACCTTGGAGTATGTAGAACAAATTGATAAAAATCAGCAAAAGCTACAACACGCTCAGACTCAATTAATTAACAGTGAAAAAATGGCAACTCTTGGTCAGTTGGTCGCAGGAGTAGCCCACGAAATTAATAATCCCCTGACTTTTATCGTTGGTAATCTTGACCTAGCCGAAGAGTACACCACGGACTTAATTCATCACTTGCAACTCTACCAACAGCAATTTCCTCATCCCGGAGCAGCAATCGAGGATAATGCAGTAGCTATTGACCTCAATTTCTTGCTTGAAGACTTGCCTCAAATCATCATAGTCATGAGAGAGGGAACTGAACTCATCTCCGAGATTAGTACTTCGTTGCGGGTTTTAGCTCGTTCGGATACACGAGTTCGAGTATCTTTTAATATTCATGAAGGAATTGATAGTAGTTTGATGATTTTGAAGCATCGGTTAAAAGCAAATGAACAACACCCTAACATTGAAATTATTAAAGAATATGGCAAGTTGCCCTTAGTAAAGTGCTATCCAGGACAACTCAACCAGGTATTTATGAATCTGATTGCCAATGCTATTGATGCTTTGGAAGAATCGAATAAGGGATATTCTTTTGCTGAAATCAAATCTAATCCCAATACAATTACAATTCAAACAGAGGTTTTAGAGAACAATAAGAGGGTAGTAATTCGGATCAAGGATAATGGGGTAGGCATGTCAGCTGAAGTACAACAGCAAGTATTTAAACCGTTCTTTACTACCAAAGCTGTAGGTAAAGGTACAGGATTAGGCTTGTCTATTACTCGTCAACTTGTAGAAGGAAAGCACGGTGGAAAGCTCAGATGTATTTCTTCGCCAGGGATGGGTACAGAGTTTGTGGTGGAAATACCCATTGATTCTTGAGAAACACGCTCAAAGCTAATGGCTAATGGTTAATAGCTAATGGCTAATAGCTAATCTCTGAATCAACACTGAGTCAGGAGGTAGGAGATAGTGTTTCTCCCATTCAATTGGGGGTGCGAAGCACTCCTCAGGAGTTCTCAAGTATCGATTAAAGTAACTCACCAGTTTCTTGTAAGGCATGTAAACGCTGGTAAATCCCTTCATGGCCTAGTAATTCAAAATGATTACCCACCTCAGCAATCCGACCTTCGTTAAGAACCACAATTTTATCAGCGTCTCGAACCGTACTCAATCGGTGGGCAATGATAATTGTGGTGCGGGTTCCCTGAATATTTTGCATGGCTAACTGAATTGAGCGTTCTGACTCGTAGTCGAGACTGGAAGTTGCCTCATCAAAAACTAGGACATCTGGTTCCACCAACAGAGCTCTGGCAATTCCCAACCGCTGCCTTTGTCCACCAGATAAACGCATACCCCGCTCACCAACAACGGTGTAGTAGCCTTGGGGCAGTTGTTCAATCATCTCATCTACTCTAGCAATGCGACAGGCTTCTTCTACTTTCTCAAAACTAGCCTTGCGATTGCCATAGGTAATGTTGTCTAGCAGCGTGCCATTAAACACATCTACTTCCTGGTGAACAATTGCCAGACGCTGGCGATAACCAGTAATATCTAGATTCTGAATATCTACACCATCAATTAAGATGCGACCTTGATTTGGTTGAAAATACCGGAATAACAGTTTTACCAGAGTAGACTTACCAGAACCAGAACGACCTACCAGTGCTACAGTTTGATAGGGTTCAATCAACAACTGAATGTCCCTTAGAACTAGGTATCGAGAATCGTAACTGAAGCCCACATGGTTAAACTCAACTTTGCCGGTAAATTGATAGGAAGTAGCCTTCTCTGTTGGCGAAAGGACAATACCCGCAGCATCCTTGCCAACTGGTTGCTCCATAAACTCATGGAAGCGCTGCATGGAAGCATAGCGACGGGCAAACAACTCAGCAAGATCATTGATGGGCTCCATTTCCGAGTAAGCCATAGTGGAAACCGTTAGCGTTGTCACGAAATGTCCTAGGGATATCTTGCCCTGTACCGTAGCAAATAGAGTCAGAATCAGTACGGAAAAAACACATACCTGAATGACTGTTTTTTGCCAAGTACCTAGTTTGATATAACCCATGTGCAGGCGATACAAGACTACCTTGAGTGCCCGGTTGAGGCGCTGTTGCTGCCCTTTGAGTTCCAGTGCTTCGGTGGCAAAAGCTTTAACAGTTTTAATATTGGTGACAATTTCAGAGGTACGACTGTCAGTATTTTCTTGATATTTATTATTGACGCAGCTGAAAACCCTGTCTCTTCAGAGCAGGGATGAAAACAAGTTAGCACTTTTAAGTGCCTAGATATTTCCGGCTTTAACGACTGTCAAACATGGTATAATGCTAACATTGATAGGAGGTCGAATCAATGCTAGTTCTCGAGTATAAAATCAAAGCAAAATCAGCTCAATATAGGACAATTGATGAAGCAATTAAGACAGTTCAGTTTGTCCGCAATAAGTGCTTGCGTTACTGGATAGATGCGCCTAAAGAAGCCAAACTAAAGCGTTTTGACTTAAATAAGTACTCCACTGAACTACGCAGAGAATTTACTTTTGTCAAAGACCTCAACTCAATGGCTTGTCAGGCATCTGCTGAACGGGCATGGTTAGCTATCTCTCGGTTTTACGATAACTGCAAGTCCAATAAACCAGGAAACAAAGGCTTCCCTAAATTTCAGAAAAATAACCGTTCCATTGAGTACAAAACAACAGGCTGGGTGCTTCACAAAACTAAGCGACGACTCACTATTACGGATAAGAAAGATATTGGTGAGTTAAAGTTGTTAGGAAAGTGGGATATTCACACCTATCCTCTCAAATCTATCAAGCGAGTTCGCTTATTGCGTAGAGCTGATGGATATTATTGCCAGTTTTGTCTTGATCTTGAGTGTGTTGATGTTCAGCCCAAAACTGGACAAGAAATTGGGTTAGATGTTGGATTGGAGTCGTTCTATACCGATTCTAATGGCTATCAGGAGCCTAACCCCAGATTCTTCAGAAAGGCTGAATCTGACATCAAACACTCTCAACGTCGCATCTATAAGAAGCAAAAAGGTTCAGCAGGACGCCGTAGGGCAAGAGCTAGATATTCTCGTAAACACTTAAGAATAAGTAGGCAACGGAATGAACATGCTAAAAGATTAGCGCGTAACGTATGCAAGTCTAACGACTTAGTAGCCTATGAAGACTTAAAGGTTAGCAATATGCTCAAGAACCACTGCTTGGCTAAAGCAATCGCTGATGCTAGTTGGTATCAGTTTAGGCAGTGGATAGAGTATTTTGCTAACAAGTTTGAGAAACTAGCTGTTGCCGTCCCACCACAATACACATCACAAGAGTGTAGCCAGTGCAAGGGAGTAGTTAAGAAATCTCTCAGTACTAGGACTCATGTCTGTCAGTGTGGTTGTGTTCTCCATCGGGATACAAACGCGGCAATCAATATTTTGCTCAAGGCAAGATCTAGGGGAGGGCATCCCCGAAGTAACGCGCTTGGGAGTAGCAACCTCTACGCTAGTTGGCGCAAGCCTGCTAGAGCAAGTGGCTACAGTGAACTTAGAATCCCCGTCGCTTTAGCCCGGGGAGTGTCAACTAATCTTTCCTCGTAGGAAATCAGTTGCTTGAGGTGTTTTATACTACATTTAATACATTGTAGTATAAAAGCTCTCTCACTCGTCAAGTTTAAAATTTTGACTTGACTTTACAAAAATCAGCACAATGAGGACGCTATGTATGGTGAATTCTCAATCTCTTTTGTCAGCGAAAAATTCTCTAAGTCCCACTACAAGTAAATAAATAAATTCAATCCAGGAATGGTACGAGAAAGAGTCCACAGTAATAAAGCAATGTAGAGAATACCCAGACTCCATTGATACCAGGCAAGGGTAGTGATGATACCGGGGAGGTGTTCGTCCCGCAAGCGAATATCGTTGAAGCCGAATTTGAGGAGGTTATTGAGGCTGAAGTCGTAGTAATTGAGCCAACTCCAACGACGCTCCCAAAGAATAGGCAAATAGCGATCGCGGAAGATGGAAAACCGAGGCATAATTGGTAATCGTCCTACTAGCAAATGTAACTGACGTAAACTGCCGTCTTCGACAAAGTAGCTAACATCCAGCAAGTTGTGGTAGCGACCTTGTTGGTAGAGTCGCCATACTAGCATTAATGGTACTGGGAGCAGAATATTCCCCAGGCACAGGAGAGTGAGCCAGGGTTGCTCCCCTGTACGAAAGATGGTAAGCATGCCAGTAACCGTTACTACAGTAAAAGTCCCTAACATGTAAGCAGTTTCCTCATAAGTCGGTAGAATCGGTTGAGGGTAGCGTCGCCGCCATCGGTCAATTAACCAGAACAGCAAACTGAAAAAAGCGATCGCTACCATGCCTACTCCAAAAACTAGCCCAAAACTTGTGCCGTCTTCACTTAACAGTAGCAGTAGACTTAATCCGAGCCAGTGTAAGGCATCTAGTAACCAGTTGGGAGAGAAGGGATTAATTCTACCGTTACCCAAAAGATATCGCTGTAATTGCTGCTGCCTTAGCCGCTGGGTTGTATACTCTAGTTGATTAGCATCAGGAATTTGTTGTTGGTTCCGAAAGTTCCTGACTAAATTGCGCAGTACATCTTCATTATCTTGTAACCTAGAGACGGAGAACATCCTACCAATACGACCAGTATCTCCTAAAATTTTTGCCAAGTTGGAATCAAAGGTCATACCTGCCACATTTAGATAGGTACTCTGGGTAAACCGAGCGCTGCTAAAATCTACTTGGTCGAGCAAACTGACATCTTGCAATACCACTGGTTCCTGGAAGTGACTTTCCCGAAAAGTGGTAGATTTTTCCAAGGTGGCATTAGTTAGCAATAAAGACTTAGCAAAGCGACTTTTGTTCAATAGGGCGCGATCGTGCCAGTTAACTTCCCTCAAATCCGCAGTTTGGAGCCATCGAGTGCGACTAAAGTTGGCTAATTGGGCAAACTCTGTCTGAAGGAAATTAGCGGTACGATGAAAAGTACTACCAGTAAAATTAGCAGCATCTAGAAACTGAATCTGGTTAAACTGAGCATTATCAAAGAAACTGCTATTGCTAAAGTCTGTCCCTCGACCAAAGGTAGCATTGCTAAAGTCTGCTAACCTGTCAAAGCGAGTATTGGAAAAGTTGACTTCTTGGATAAATATGGTCTGTGATGCTTCTACCCTTTGTAAAAAGAAGGTATTGGCAAAATTAACCATACCAGTAAAACGCGCCTGTGGGAATTTCAATGGTCCTCGAAAGACGGTAACTAAGGGAATCTGTTCACCAGGTTTTGTGAAAAAGCGATCGTCAGTTTGCAGTTGTTCTTGTTCTATTGGTGAGAGCAGGGAGGATACAGCAGCTTGAGACAAGGGAGTTTGTAAACCCAATTTGCTAGCAATAAACTCTCCTTGAATCAAGGATTCACTCAAATCTAAGCCTAAAGGAGTTTTGGAGCGGTTAATCTGAGTTTGCAACCGCTGGTAGAACTGATCACGGAATTCCCCATTCTCGTTAGTTAAGTCAATAATCAGCTGTCGGAGGTCAATGGTAGAGAAACCTTCACTTTGAATAGGAGAATTGAGCCTCTCTTGGAGCAATTCTAGGGTGAGGGGTATTTTTTCTGGTGGAGTTGTTGCAGCTTGGGCAGTTGTCGGCAGTAGCAGCAGGAGTAAGAACATGAATAATCCTACCAGCACCCTGAGGACATTTCTAATAAATATTAACCTCACTATTAACATCTTTTCCGATAAGTTTATTGAGAAAATAGCGAAGGTTTCCTACCTTCCAAGGCTTAAAGCTTTGGCTCATACCAAATCCGCTTTACCAAGGGTCTATTAAAAAAAATCAAAGCCTTTGTCTGGAAAAGATTTGGTGATTTTGATAAGTACCCCACAATAACCGGATTTGGTATCAATCAATTAGTAAAGCAATTTTGCCAGTTGTTGAACCAGTTTCGATAGCTTGGTGAGCAACAGCAGCATCTTGGAGGGGAAAAGTTTGGCTCAGGTGAATTTTGAGCTTCCCTTCGTCAATCCAACTAGCACATTGCTTGAGAATCGAACCTTGGTGCTGTTGGGCAACAACCAGCCCCTGTAACATAGGGGTAAGCATTAGTTCTAGGCTAATGCGGAGATTCCGCTGACGAGCAATCTTCAAATTACCCTCAGTAGAGTTAGGTTCCAGAATAGTCACTAAGTCACCATACACTCGCACTGCGCTACAGGTATCATAGAAAATTTTGCCCCCTACTGTATCAAAGGCAACATCAACTCCCTCTCCTCCACTCCAGTCGAGAACAGCTTGCACAAAATCCGTTTGTTGGTAAAGTATGGGGTACTCAGCTCCCAGTGAGCGGACTAATCTGGCTTTTTCCTGAGAACTGACGGTAGTAGAGATTTGAGCCCCCTTAATTTTAGCTAGCTGGATAGCAACATGACCGACACCACCAGCACCAGCCTGAATCAGGACTTTTTGCCCAGTTTCCAAGCGTCCTCTGTCGTAGAGAGCTTCCCAGGCGGTGATTAGTACTAGAGGGGCAGCCGCTGCTTCAGCAAAAGAGAGGGAGGTGGGTTTATGGGCGACCAATCGCTCCTCAACCACTGCCCACTGAGCATAGTTGCCAGTACCAGATTTTCCCAGTCCTCCCGCACAGAAATACACTTCATCACCAACCCGGAATTCTTGGACACCAGCACCAACAGCTTCTACCACACCCGCACCATCACAGCCTAAGATAGCTGGCATTTCGTTAGGATATAAGTTACCTCGACGCCGCAATTTAGTATCAATCGGGTTAACCCCGGCAGCATGAAGACGCACCAGGATTTGTGTGTCGGTTTTAATTATCGGTTGTGATACTTCCTGGAGTTGCAGGACTTCAGGATTCCCTACTTCGGTCATTAATACTGCTTTCATCGGATAATTTTGGTAATTCAGACAACAAACTCGCATCTGAAACTTTAGCGCAGCAAGGGGTATTAGATGAAGCTTGACTATTTCCGATAGCTTTGAAAAAATAGGACTTTCTTCCCCTGCTACCTCTGTTAATAGTGGCAGTGGTGATTGATAATCAACCTCGTTTATGATCGGAGCAGTTTTTTGATGCTCAAATATGTCAAAATCTTTCAGCGTGCATCCCAAGTACATACAAAAATTCAAATCTGCCTGGAGGCAAAAGATTGATGAAGGCGGGCAAAACTTACTTGAAGAATTAGGTCTATCTCCGTCTGTTGTAAGTATGTTTCTCCGAGGTCAACCTGTTAATAGCCTAAATTTTGTAGGAATTTGTCATATCTTAGGACTAGACTGGCGAGAAATTGCTGGCTTAGATATTAAGTCTGAGCAGATGTTTTTTCCAACACCAGAGCGGAATCTTGACTATATCACCCCTACGAGGGAAATTAGTACTGTTGATGAGGCATTAGGGGCTCTGGTTGAGACTCTTTGCGAGATGCTGCGTCGCCTCACCCGCAAAGCTGGAGATGTGGTAGGGGCTGACCGCACTAGTATATTTTTACTGGATCAACAAACTAATACCCTAGGCTCGATTAATGCTGAGGATGGACACGGAGGCTCCCTAGTAATTGATATTCCCTCAAACCGAGGTATTGCTAGTTTAGCTGTTGCTTCCTCACAAGTAATTAATATTCCTTTCGATGTTTATGATGATCCTCGCTCTGAAGAGGCACAAAAAACTGATCAAAGAACAGGATATCGTACTTACACAATGCTGGCATGGCCTCTATTTAATGAGCAAAAAAATATAGTTGCTGTTGTACAGTTAATCAATAAATTGAAACGAATTTATAATCCAGAAGACTACCTATCTAGAAGAATAGATACTAATGGTTTTAATGAAGAAGATGAAGTAGTATTTGCTAAATTTGCTCCTTCAATTCTCCAGACTTTAGAAAGATGCCAGTTTTGTTACCAACTAACCCAGAAACTTAAAGACAATACTCTTACGAATGAAAAAAATGTTGTTGTTCAACAATCTGAATTAGTAGCTGAACTCCAATTTATGGAGCAACAGCTTCACAGAAACCTTGATAGAATATAAGTTAAACAACTGGATATAGCTTGCCTTCCTAGGTTTACAATGCTTCATAGAAATGCTTCAGACAACAATCTAACCCCCTTGCATTTAGATGTGGCGATCACTTAACATAATCGTCATATGTGATCCTAGTAAATTATCTAATGTTTAGATATGCCCAGCCCATTGAGGGTGCATCCAAAGTACATCGAAGAGGTAAACTTAGCTTGGAAGCGTAAAAGCGATGGACGGGAGCAAGACTTAGCTCAAGAATTAGGGCGATCTTTGTATTTCGTTATCGCTAATCTCTTCCTCAAAGGCGAACCCGTCAACGAGCTTAACTTCTTGCGGATTTGCCAGACTTTGGAGCTCAACTGGCGAGAAATCGCTGGCTTAGATATGAAGGAGATGGAGGTCGTCCCTCCAAATGCCAATGCAAATCTTGGCGGTGATACCATGGCAAACTCTAAGTCTGGCGTGGAAGTTACTGCTATTGATGAGGCAATAAATAATCTGGTTAGCACTCTGTGTGAGATGTTACGCTACCTTACTCGTAAAGCAGGAAGCTTGCTCAGTGCTGATCGCACGAGTATTTTTTTAATTGATCCTCTAAGAAAAGAACTAGGTTCGCTGATTGCTGAGGATGGCAAGGGTGGCTCCCTAATGATTGATGTTCCTTTGGGAAAAGGGATTGCTGGGAGAGTTGCAACCTCTGCAGAAATTATTAATATTCCTTTTGATCTCTATCAAGATCAACGCTCTGAACAGGCAAGAATTACCGATCAAAAGACTGGATACCGTACTTACTCAATGCTAGCGTGGCCTTTATTGAATGGGCAAAAAGAATTAATTGCCGTTGTACAATTAATCAATAAATTGAAACACAATCATAATCCTCAAGACGATTTACTGCAAAGAATTGATACTAAGGGGTTTACAAAAGACGATGAAGCCATATTCGCTAAGTTTGCTCCTTCGATTTTACAAACTCTAGAAAGATGCCAATTTTGTTACCAACTTACCCAAAAACTTAAAAATAATGAATTAATCGATCAATTTGGTTCTGTATCCCAGAAGGCTCAACTGGTTGCCAAGCTAAAGCGAGAAGAACAACAACTGCGAGAGGGTCTCAATAGAATATCAGTATAAAATTGGGAATTGAGAATTGCTAATGGCTAATTGAGAATTGTTCCCCTTGTCTCTTCGTCTCCGTGTCTCCCCATCTTCCAGCTTCCCCAGCTACGGGTGAGGTGAAAAAAGGTGTGGGAGAGCTTTTTTGAGTAATGAGTAATGAGTAATGAGTAATGAGGGTCGAAACTTTTGTCAAATCCTCTTTCCTTCTACCTCCTACCTCCTCCCTCGCCTCGGAGCCTCCTGCCTCATGTTTCTTGAGAGCCACTGTAAATTTCACCTCACCCCCCAGCTACTATTCACCTTCAGGCAGTATAATTTGCAACCAGGCACCACCAGTTTCTGGATGATTTCTCCCTTCGATAGTACCACCGTGAGCTTGAATAATTTGTTGTACAATCGAGAGTCCTAATCCACTGCCTTGACCTCTAGTTACAGCTTCACCATCAGAAGCACTTTGTTGCCTGCGCCGCGAAGCATCTCCTCGGTAGAATCGCTCGAAAACATGAGGTAAGTCGATTTCTGAAAAGCCACTCCCCGAGTCAATCACATCTATTTGAAGAACTGATTGAGCGCTAATTTCATCACTAACCTTATCTGCTGCCTCAAGACGAGTTACCTCTACCCGAATAGCTGCTTGTGGAGGGCTACGTTTAATGCTGTTATCTAGTAAATTGAGAAAAACTTGGGTTAAGCGAGTTTGATCTGCTCTGAGGTACATGGGCTCAGATTCAGAATAGACTAAATTGAGCTGACGAGATTGTGCTAACGGTTCTAAAGTTTGCCAAACTGACTCAATTAAAGGTCGTAGTTCTAGATTTTGATAGGTGAGAATGGTACTGGGATCTTTTTCCATCTGGGTAAGTTCCAGCCAGTCTTGTACTAGATTAATTAACCGCTCATTTTCTCGTAGCATTTGCTCCACCCATCCGGTAGCTGGAGGCTCTAGACGCTTTTGTAATGCTTCTGCTACTAGACGAATTGAAGTCAAAGGTGTTCTGAGTTCGTGAGCTAAGTCAGAAACCCATTGATTACGAGATTGAGTGATATTCACCAGAGGTTGCCGATTTTCTACAAATACACCAACTTGCCTTTCTGGGAGAGGCCAACTGTAAGCTCGCAAAGTTAGAGAGTGCAACTTACCAATAGCATCTCCGTTGGTAAAACTCGGATGAAAAACCCACTCTTCCTCCATCGATTGCTGTTGACGACGAGTGGCTTCAATTAGTTGATCTAGTTCATAGGAGCGCACCAACTCAAGTAATAAGCGGAGTCTTCCTGGTTCCCAGCGATCAATCTGCAATACTTGCCGCGCCCGTTCATTGCACCAGAGCAACTGATTCTCTTCATCCACCTGCAAATAACCCAATGGCGCTACCTGAAGTAGTTGCTGCCAAATTTCTAGTTCATTCTCCAGCTGTTCTTGACGTTGATTGACTAGAGCAACTCCCCTTCGTAGACGAGAAATAATATTCAAAGCAACATTAGAGGTATCCTTGTGCAATACCCCTAATATCTTCTCAAGCTGCTGCTGGTGTCGGTGCTGCTGCCAGAAATAAAATCCAAGTCCTAAGGAAAGGCCTAGTAAAAATGGCAAGATGGTGGTCATGAGCCAGTGATTATTAGGATTTATTTGATAGCTACGAGCTTTAATCTTTAATGCTACCTGACTACTAATCACTGGCTACTGAGAAACTCACCCAAATCGGTAACCAAAACCACGAACAGTAATCAAATATTCTGGATTGCTAGGATCGTGCTCTAATTTTTCTCGCAGCCAGCGCATATGAACATCTACTGTTTTCGTATCTCCCAGAAAATCTGGTCCCCATACCTGCTCAATTAACTGCTCACGGGACCACACCCGACGAGGGTAACTCAAAAATAATTCCAAAAGCTTGAATTCTTTCGGTGATAGATTAACCTCCTCTCCCCGAACAGTAACACGACATTCTTGAGGATTGAGAATGATATCTCCCCATTGTAACACTGGCGTTTGAGGCAAACAGTTGAGGCGTTGGCGACGCAGCAAGGCTCGACAACGGGCAACCAACTCTCGCATACTAAAAGGTTTAGTCAGATAATCATCAGCACCCACTTCTAGCCCTAAAACTCGATCAGTTTCACTAGCTTTAGCGCTGAGAATCAAAATTGGCACAGGATTTTCCTGGTAACGTAGCAAACGACACAAATCCAACCCATTGATGTGGGGGATCATGATATCGAGGATTAGAAGATCAAAAGGACAAGTTGCCTCATTAGGCTCATTAAGCTGAAGACATTCTATAGCTGTACGTCCATCTATAGCAGTCTCCACCTCATAGCCTTCTTCTTCTAAAGCTAAGACCAGCATTTCTCGAATTAAATCTTCATCTTCAACTACCAGAATGCGCATAGATGTTGCTAGTTCTGGACTAGAGGGACTCTGCGGTATATCGAGAGACAGCATAAATTAGTGAAGTTAGATGTTTATAGTTGGAAGTCGAAGTAGAATCTTGTTGGCAAATGGGAAAAAACTCTAATTTGTTGCCAATAATTAGTAAGTTGACACTCCTCGTCCTTGAATGAGAGAGGATTCTTGCTTCATAGGGAGCCGGAGTTTTACAACTTCGGTGGTTGTAGCCTAGCCCTCCACAAGCTTACACTGGCTGTCTAACAGTGGTGTAAATACCAAGATTTTTCTCTATACAAAGAGAAAAAATTGTTTAAGATCTATAACTCTTAGCATACAAAATAGTAGCACTAGATTGAATCACGGGGAATTGAAAATTGAACCCCCATTATGCAAATTGTTGGATTGCTCTACTGTCATGGTAGGTCTTTAAAACCCCTAAAATGAACTTAGGAAATGAAATAAGAACGCTATATATACCCAAGCCATCGGTATCCCAATAAAGAGTCCAGCAATTGCCCAACCTCTTTGATGAGCCTTAAACTGTTCAATACTCCGCCACCTTCTACTTTTCCAAGCCCATTCATTTCCCTTTACCCCCAGCCCAATTCCCATAAACCATCCTACTTGGGGCACTAAAGCCAAAAGTCCAATCCAAACCTTATTCGTGAAAGGCCACAAGTAAGGCATTAAAAACGCGCCCCAATTCCAGCCTTTGATTTCATCTGGTATCGGTATCGAAGCGTCAAATAACCCGCCACAGCCCGAATTATTAATGAACCCAGCTGAGTGCACTAGCTGGTTTTCTTTCGTGGTATGTATTGGTGTTCTTGCTCTTAAAGCTGAGAGTGCATCAGTTGCACTCTGGAATCGCTCCTCTGGAGCTGGTGCTGTTAGCTTCTCAATCCACTTCACTAGCTTCGGACTCAGGCTCACTCGCTCTTGGAAACAAATTCGCAAGTTCCGCTGAGGCAAATCCCCTGGTGCAGTTCCCGTGAGTAAATGAATCAATGTTGCCCCCAAGGCATAAAGATCGGATGCCGGTACTGCCCTACCGCCAAATTGTTCCATGGGAGCATAACCATAACTTCCCACTACAGTAAATGTCCCTCCCTCCTGCGCCGCTCGATCCTGCACTGCGCCAAAATCTATCAAATAAACCTGTTCATCTTCACCCCAAATCAGATTACTAGGCTTAATGTCACGATGTAGCACTGTGGGATTGAGTTGATGGAGAAACTGGAGAATGTTCAGCACATCCGTCGCAATTTTGTGAACTTCCTGCTCACTGAAGCGTTTACCCTGATTCAGTTGTTCTTTGAGAGAAACACCAGGAATATATTCATGTACTAAGCCAAACCAGAGGTAGCGCTCATCAATGTGAAAATAATCTCGATATTTAGGCATCCGAGGATGATTGAGCTGTTTGAGTACCTGTGCTTCTCGTTCAAATAGTTTCAAATTGTCCCACTGCACCTCACCTCCAAAACTCAGCAGTTTGACAATCACTAATTCAGCAGGTGTGGCTCCCATATCCTCCGCTAGCCAGGTTTGGCGTCCTGCATTCTGTCCCAATTTTTGCTTGAGTTGATAGCGGTACTCCTCCGGAGTCCCCTTGCGAACGTGTAGTATCTGTCCTGCTTGCAGCATCTCACTCTTGCTTCCTTAGTGACTCATTCTTCTAATGTAGCCAGAAGTCAAGTGAACTACCCAGCGCTGACCTTCGGTACAGCCTGGGCTTCTGACTTCATCGGAGATTGCCTTAGCTTAGACTTGCGTCCTCGCTTTGGACTCACATCCCCTCCATCAGCAGCAGTCCTGGTTCCCAAGACCGACAACATTCTGATTCCCTCTGCTCGGATATTCGTAGCAGCATTCCCGTCTCTGTCATGGTGGGTGCCGCAACTTGGACAAATCCAAGCCCTAACATCATATAAAATTAATGATAACTTGCCATCAGTGCTTGGAAATTTTATCGGGATTGACCGAATAAAATTTACTTGGAGGATGTCCATGTATCCCGGCGCTGACTCTACGAGTACAGCGCGGGACTTATTGCCTCCCCCAAGCCCCCACCATCAGTTAAATTTGCCTGAAATCTTCATGCTTCTTAGGATGGGGATGAGTTATCTTTGGTTATTAAAATACAATGGAGCAGAGCTTCTCCCTATTTAAGCTAACATTACAACATCTATAATCGAGTGACTCAAGTTCCCCTGTCTACCCTAGTTGCTGGAGCACGCTCAGGAAAGCTAGTGAGCTTTCCTACAGATACCGTGCCAGCATTAGCAGTGCAACCTGACAAGTCAGAGTTGATATTTGCTGCCAAACAGCGCTCACCAAAAAAACCCTTGATTTTGATGGGGGCATCTCCTAAGTCTCTTTGGCCCTTTGTAAGAGGCACTGCTGAAGAGTTGGAGAGTTGGCAAGAAGTTGCGCAAAAGTACTGGCCAGGAGCACTTACACTAGTGTTACCTGCATCAGCTAATGTCCCAGCAGTAATGAACCCAACAGATACCACTACTATTGGGATACGAGTGCCTAATTCTAAGCTTGCGATCGCAATTTTGTCTCAGACTGGTCCATTGGCAACTACTAGTGCCAACTATTCTGGTGAGCCTCCCTTGGAAACAATGGTAGAAGTAGAGAAAGTCTTTCCCTATGTTCTGACACTCCAGCTCACCGACGTAGTACAAGCTGAACCAATAACTACTGATATTCCCTCCACGGTCGCCCAATGGACAGGTAACAGCTGGAACATCCTACGTCAGGGAAGCGTCCAACTCAATATTAAAAGTTAATACAGCGTTTTTCATTTATATGAGGTACAAAGAGCCTGGTTTTTGGGAATGGGGAATGGGGAATGGGGAATAGGGAATCGGATCTGTACCTCACTAGACTGAGAAATGCTGTAGGCATGTATGTATAAGGCACGAGTCTGGGTGAATAAGCTGTCATGCATTTAAGTTGTTATCAATAACTAATAGGCAATAACCGATAACCAATAACTAAAAAAACGGCTATGCTGGAGAAAATTTGAGCCTTGGCAAAATTTTGAGATATAGTTGATACTTTATAAGTATGGATGTAATGGAACTGATCTATTTGTTAGCAGGTGTTGGGCTAGGGTTCATAGGGAACCGCCTTATCCGCTCTCCTAAGGAAACGGTTACTACTACAGCAGAGTCTTTAACCCAAGATGCCCCTCAGGAAAACAAACCTGATCTCAAGCAAAAGACAGTGGAATCAAAAGTAGCGTCTATACCTCAAGAGGATTCTTCAGAGAAACTCCACACTCTCCAAAAAGAACTCAAACAAACCCAAATGGCTTATGAAATGGCAAAGCATATGGGTCAGTTTAAAGCCGGATTTTTAGCACGGACTTCCCACGAGTTGCGATCGCCCCTCAGCAGCTTAATGGGTATGCATCAACTGATTTTGTCCGATCTTTGTGATTCTCCAGAAGAAGAACGAGATTTTCTTGCTCAAGCAAACATCTCTGCTCAGAAGATGGTGAAACTCTTAGATGAAGTAATTGCTGTAGCAAAAACTGAACATGGCACAAATAGCTTAGACACTCAACCTGTCGAGTTGACCAAGGTATTTGAAGAAGTAGATGATCTTACCTATCTACAAGCAGCAAATCGCAATCTCCAGCTGGAAATAGTTTCTCCTGAACCCAAAATTCAGATTTTAGCAGACCCACGGCGCTTCAAGCAGGTTCTCTTAGCTCTTGTGGATACTGCCATTTCCCAAATAGAAGATGGTAGCATTAAGGTTTGGGCTAGTCTCTCTCCTGAGGGTCAAGAGGTTTACATCTGGATTGATGTCCAAGCCCCCAATTCTATTTGGAGTGAATCAGTTGATTCACTTTCCACGACACCTGAGGTAGAGGAGTCAACATCTGAAACTGCAAAAATTTCACCTGGGTTAAATTTTTTCATGGTTCAGACCCTGATCGAACAAATGCAGGGACACCTCCAAGTCGTATCAGTATCGGAAGAAGATAGCCAAAGTAATGCTGATAACGAAAAAAATCTTACCCGGCTTCAGTATTCTATGCCCCTAACTCCTGAGACTGTAGAGAAGTGACTGGTACAGGAGCCGCTAGAGGTTGATTATGTAAAACCATCGTAGTACTGGAGTTATACTCAAAACCAATACGTTCGTAGAAACTTTGTTGGTAAGTAGTCATTAGATAAACCCGCTCTACCCGATTCACTTGAGGATGAATCAGCACTGTTTCTACTAACTTACGCCCAAGTCCTGCACCGCGATATTCTGGGTGAATTACCACATCCCAAATTGTTGCCCGGTAAACACCATCTGAGTTAGCCCTAGCAAATCCAATCAGCTTCTGATTATCCCACACAGTAACAACAGCTTGAGAGTTAGCGATCGCTATTTGCAAGTCCTCAATTTTTCTGTCTTGTGCCCAAAAAGCACCTAGGCGAAACAACCCCTGGAGTTGGTAATAATCAATTTTAGAGGTGCGATTCTCTTGTGGAGACACTTCGTTAACGAATTCAATATGGCGACAATCCATTTTTACCAAAATTCCTTTTGAGTGTTTTTATAGTTACGGCAGATCTAAGATGCAAGAGCTAATCCTGCTAAGACTAAAACTTAGCCTTAGTCATTCAATTACACTCAGACATTAACAGCACATTGTAACGATTTTCAACAAAAATGCAAGATTAGAACAATTATTTGTTAAAGGTTGCTAACATTTCGGTCAAATTGAGAATTGCTAATTGCTAATTGCTAATTGAAATTCCCTTATCTCCCTTGTCTCCAGGTCTTCCCAACTTCCCCAGCTCCCCATCTCCCCATAAATAAAGGAGGGGCAACCCTAATGTCACTCCTCCTTTCAACTGCTAGGTAGATAAAGGGATATCTAGCGGATGTATTCCTTGAGAATACTATTACGATTGGGATGGCGCAGTTTACGGAGGGCTTTGGCTTCTATTTGCCGAATTCGTTCGCGAGTGACGTTGAAGATTTGACCAATTTCTTCTAGGGTTTTCATACGTCCATCATCCAACCCATAGCGTAGCCGGAGCACATCACGTTCGCGAGGGCTGAGGGTATCAAGGACGCTTTCGAGGTCTTCTCGCAGCAAATTTTTAGAAACTTGATCTTCTGGGGTTTCTCCATCAGCTTCAATGAAGTCTCCTAATCGAGAGTCTTCTTCTTTCCCAATTGGCGTTTCTAGAGAGATAGGTAATTGAGCAGATTTAGCAATGAATCGCAGCTTCTCGATGGTCATTTCCATGCGATCAGCAATTTCCTCTTCTGTGGGTTTGCGACCCATTTCTTGGGAAAGTATTTTGGTGGTTTTTTTAATCCGCGAGATTGTTTCATAGAGGTGAACCGGTAAGCGGATGGTGCGGGACTGATCAGCGATTGCCCGAGTAATTGCCTGCCGAATCCACCAAGTAGCATAGGTGGAAAACTTGTAACCTTTTTCGTGATCAAACTTTTCTGCTGCCCGGATCAGACCCAGAGAGCCTTCTTGAATCAGGTCTTGAAATGAGAGCCCCCGATTCATATATTTTTTAGCAATTGAAACCACCAGACGCAGGTTTGACTGCACCATTTTATCTTTAGCTCTTCGACCCAGGTAGAGGCGATGCTGAAATGCGGGCAGTCGCATATTTACTTCTTCTGCCCATTCACTGTCGTGGGGTTCCCGCTCTAACTGATCCCCTAGGCGCTCTCGTACTCGCTCTAATTCCAACAAGTCAGCAATTTTGCGAGCCAGTTCAATTTCTTCATCTGCTCGCAAGAGGCGAATTCTGCCAATTTCTTGCAGGTAGAGTCGAATTGAATCTTCTGTATAGTGCTTCTTTTTTGTTTGTGTTCGACGACGGGTCGATCGCACCTTCCCAGGCTTATTGTCTTCTTCCTCCTCCTGTTGAACCTCTATCAAATCGTTTCTGGTTGCATCGTCCTCAATCAAAGATTCCAACTCGCTCTGAGGCGGAGTGATAGTTGCCAGAAAATAATCGTTTGCCTGGGTCATGCCTTTATCCTCATGCTCCTTCAATTAAAGACCAGTAGATGATAAGTGTGAATCTGCTCAAGAGTGCTTACATAGTGAGTAAATTTGCGTAGTCTTCTAAGCGTCGGAATAACCGAGTTATAGAAATTTTGATGATAATTATTTCCCTTTACTCAGCCTTCACCTGAAGACTTTGGCTATAGTTGTTAGCACTAGTTCCTCTTGAGACTTTTTGATTGTAGCTTTATTTACAAAAAATGGGCGTCTGCTTTCAGCTTGAATCTTCAATAGCTAGTTGGGCTTCTAAAGAGCTTTTATGTACTAGTAATGGTATTTTAATTAATGCACCCATGATAGGTTCCCTCTTCTTGTGTTGTCTGCTCAGAGAGGTTAGCCTCAAAGTTCAGGTTAATAAAATTAGCTCTATTGCAGTGTTCTTGGACTGTGTTTAGCGTTTTCACCAAACTTAGGCTCAAATGTCTAGCTCTAGTTGACACTAATTTTTTTGACTCCTTTGAGTTGAGCAATGGCGATGATATCTCCTTTGCTTTTTCAATTCTTCCTCTCTAAACTCTACTGCCGGATTCAATCTCGATCATTTCGGAGGAAAATAGCTGAAATACCATCAGCTATTTTAGTGAATTTAGCTGAAAGATGACAGCTATCAGGTCAGAAAATTTCATCAGCTCACATTCCATTGATTAATACAGATGTTCTATAAAGCTGACAATATTCTTTGGTGACTAGATTACCGAATTTCTTTTGGACAAGAAACATTTTCTATAGATAGAGAGAAAAATTGTGCTGGGCAGAGTGTGCCGGTGTCAACCATTTTCTAACACACAAATTCCCATATGTGGTCAAGGAAATGTAAAAAAGCTATAAATTCTTGGTAAAGCACTCTCGGAAGTTATCATTGTAGCTGCCGCATCCATTTCGAGAAAGTGAAACCGACTAAACTACCTTCCTTGTTAGTTTATTCAACCACCTGCTGGGGAGAGCATCCATAATTGGTCGATAGTAACAAAGTGATAACCTTGCCCTAACAGCTCAGGAACTAACTTAGCGGTTGTTTGGGCTACATCTTGACCTCCATAATTACCATCATGTAGGACAATCAGTGAGCCACTTTGAACTTGTCGTAAGATTCGTTTTACCACAACTGAGATACCAGGACACTCCCAGTCTTCTGGCACCACACTCCACATAACGGGTCGATAGTTCCACTGATGCAATAAGCTCAAGGTTCGGGGAGTAAACAGTCCGTTAGGGGGGCGAACATCTCGAAAAATTTCCGGATCAATCTGACATGCTTGGGAGATCGCCTGTTGGGTAGAGAGCAAACTTTGCTTGAGGACATCTGGCGACAGCGAGGGAAAGGAATAATGGTAGTATCCATGTAACCCAATCCAATGACCTTGTTGGTAGACATCTATAGCAACAGTTGGTGCATGGTTGACACAAGTGCCCAACCAAAAAAAACTAGCTCGGATATTGTAGTAGTCTAGTACTTGCAGTAATTCTGGAGTGTACTGAGGATGGGGACCATCATCAAAGGTAAGTGCGATCGCCTTTGAATTAGGATCTCCTGACCATAAGCAACGAGGAAAACAAGGTTTGAGAATTCGGTACAGGATAGGGTAAAGTGGGGCAAGCTGCATGATAAGCAATTCAAAATTCAAACTTCATTCCCTATTTTCAGGCTCGAGCAGCTGTATTGCCTCATAATTTGCTATATTGTCTGTAGTTGCTGGTGTAACTCAGTTGGTAGAGTAGTGGTTTTGTAAACCACCTGTCGCAGGTTCGAGTCCTGTCACCAGCTTATAAATAACGTGTTTGAGAATTTAGAATTTAGAATTTAGAATGTCTTCCCCGTCTCCCTAAACTGCTTACACTCCCTCATCTTGGCGTCCAGTGCGTCTCCCCTATCTCCCCCTGTTCCCTGTTCCCTGATGACTATCACAGATCCTCGCCGTCAGAAACAACTGCAAAAGTTCCTGCAAAAATTGGGATTGCCTGAACAGGTTACATTAAACTGGTCACTCCTTGACCTAGCACTGACTCATCCAAGTATTTCAGCAGAAGCCAACTACGAGCAGTTGGAGTTTGTCGGTGATGCGGTAGTACGTTTGGCAACTTCTGAGTTATTATTGGAAACCTATCCTGACTCTGGGGTTGGTGAGTTTGCTGCCATTCGTTCAGTATTGGTTAGCGATCGCATTCTTGCCCAAATTGCTCGAACTTATGGACTAGAACGTTATTTGCTCGTTTCTAATAGTGCTGCTCATGATAGTGCTGGAGAGACATCACGGTTGGCAGATGCCTTGGAAGCAGTTTTAGGAGCCCTATATTTGAGTACTCATACCCTAGAACTCGTGCGTCCATGGTTAGATCCTCATATGGAGCAACTAGCAGCGGAAATTCGTAAAGATCCAGCACGTCAAAACTATAAAGATGCACTCCAAGAATGGACTCAAGCTAACTACAAAATTCTTCCAGACTATCGCATTAGAGAAACTAATCCAGTACATGGTGGTGCTCACCGATTCACTGCTGAAGTCTGGCTCCAAAACCGGCGATTAGGAGAAGGAACAGGACGTTCTAAAAAGGCAGCGGAACAAGCTGCTGCCAAACAAGCATTTTGGGGAATCAGAGAGCAGGGAGCAGAGGAAGTCTAAAAATTGGAATCATTTATTTCAACGTGAAAAAGATTGGAATTGCAGTATTAGGAGCGGGTCGTTGGGGTACACACCTAGTACGTATTTTCTGGAAACACCCAGATGCTAATTTGATGGCAGTTATTGATCCCCAAGCAGAAAGATTAGCAGCTGTTGAAGAGCGTTTTGCTCTCAATGGTGTAGTTTTGGCTAAAGATTGGGAATCTGTACGTGGCAATCGGGAGATTGAGGCAGTTGCGATCGCAACTCCTGCTATTACCCATTATCATTTGATTGCTGATGCTCTACAGCAAGGTTACCACGTCTTAGTAGAAAAACCCCTGACCCTTAAGGTATCTGAATGCTTAGAACTATGCCACCTGGCTGAACAACACCACCGACAGTTAATGGTTGATCACACCTATCTGTTTCACCCAGCAGTTAAGCGCGGTGAAGAGGTGGTTCAGTCGGGATACTTAGGGGAGTTACGGTATGGATACGCCGCCCGTACTCATTTAGGGCCAGTACGTCACGATGTTGACGCCATGTGGGATCTAGCGATTCACGACATCGCGATTTTCAATACTTGGTTAGGACAGTTGCCAGTGCAAGTACAAGCGACAGGTAGAGTATGGTTGTCAAGAGATGAGGAGATCGAGAGATTGGGAGCTGGGGAAGATGGGGGAGCGGAGGAGAGAAGGGAGACATTACCAACTCCCGATTCTCAAACAACAAAAAACAAACAACAAAGATTAGCTGACTTAGTGCAGGTTACTCTCAACTATCCAAGTGGTTTCCAAGCTTTTATTCACCTGTGTTGGCTCAATCCTGATAAACAGCGGCGTCTTACCGTTGTGGGAACGCAAGGAAGCTTAATTTTTGATGAAATGAACAGCCAAACTCCTCTGATTGTCCAGCATGGATATCTCAAGCAACAGGGAAATCAGTTTACTCCTGCTGGCCAAAGTCGTGAAGTTTTAGATATAGAATCAACTCAACCCTTGAGTAGAGTATGCGATCGCTTTCTCAATGATATCCGCACTGCCGAACCCTCAAACCTTTCTTCTGGCTGGGTTGGTACTCAACTAGTAAAGATTCTTACTTGTCTGAGCCAATCTCTTGAACAAGGAGGAAACCCTGTTAAAGTTCCGAATTAATTGGGATTGCTTTATGTTGGGTCAACACTAGGACTTATGCACCATAACGAAATTACGGAACGTGGAGCAAAGCCCACGTCTTTCAAGCGTGGGATGTAGCGTCAGCGGATTTATCCGCCGTGATAAAATGCTCATAATTCCTGCGACTCACTTGGAGTATGGGGTTCCAATCAGAAGTTAATTGGGTAAAACGCCAAACGCACCCTTAGAATTATGCATAATGGGAATTACTGCTCAGAAGTGCAACAATCAACTAAAGGCTTATCGCTAATCTCCTCCAAACCAATCTGAGTCTGCTCCCACAATTCCACCCAATCCTCATCAAGTTCCTGAGCCTCCACATTACCCTCACGCAGTTCTGCCAGTGTCGTCAGGAAATCAAACCAAAGACCATTTTCTGCATAAATCTTCAGTCGTTCCCGCTTCGTTTTAAACTTTAATTGACTCTTAAGTTCAAAACTCATCGACACCCGTTCAAATCCACCCCAAACATAGTCATCATCTAACCGATTATCGGGATTACACATCATGAATAAGCGCCAAACATAAAGTCGTTCAACTTCTAGGGGTGATAATGTTTCCGGCAGAGTAATTTTAATAATTCCTGGGGTATTGTTCAGGGCAACAATTTGTGAGTCAATCTTATTGCCTTCGTTATCTTCCAGCAAAAACTCTGCTTCTAGTTTGTAACTTTGATAAGGAACATAAAACCAAAATGTAGGACGTTCAGCAACCGTTAACCCAAAATTGGTCTCCGGGATCAAGGCAATAAGCTTTTCATTAGAGGAACAATAGCCTTCACGACTGCCTGCACCTCGACGCCTACCTGGTGTCCCTTTTGATGGTAATCTAAACTTGAGTGCCAGCTGGAATGGAGATTGATTGAGAGATATTGCTGAGGCAATTTTTGGTGTAATTAGGGCCTTGAGGATGCCCAAGCTACCCAATAGTAGGCTCGTCAATGTTAAGCCAAGAATTATCGGTTTTGTTGGTGATTGTTTGTTGTTCATATCAATAAGTCTGACAGAACCGCGTCCCAACAACCGGGAAGTCTGGGTAACCTCGCCGACAGAAATTCATTGAATATTCCGTTAACTGTTTGCGGCGAGTTCACCCAGACTTATTGAGAAGATAACCACTGTAAGGCTTTGGAGTTTCACACCGGGAACTAAGTTTCTGGCTGCCCTAATTTTCTCTCATCACAATGAATTAGCCCTGCCCATTCCCCATTCCCAAACGACAAATAGGTACACCATGAACAGCCGGAAACATTAAAATTTGTTACTTTTGGAGGTTAACGGCTTTAACCTTAAAGCATAACCTAGACCTGCACAATTCCATTCATGGACCTATTAGAGTACCAGGCAAAAGAATTATTTCGTGAGATTGGTATTCCGGTTTTACCATCTCAAGGCATCAACCGTCCTGCAGATCTCAAGAGTTTACAGATTCCCTATCCGGTGGTGCTGAAGTCTCAAGTACCTACAGGGGGTAGAGGTAGAGCCGGAGGTATCCGATTTGTTGAGAATACCATTGATGCGATCGCAGCAGCTAGGGTGATTTTTAGCCTCTCGATTTTAGGTAAGTATCCCCAAGTACTGCTAGCAGAATCTCGTTATGATGCAGACCAGGAATTTTATCTGGCAGTAATCCTTGACTATACTATTGGACGTCCAGTTCTGTTAGGTTCTACCCGAGGAGGTATCGGTATCGAGGTGCTGATAGAAGATCTACAAAAAGTTGTAGTTGAGGAAAATTTCTCTCCTTTCTATGCACGGCGTTTAGCTGTTCAAATGGGACTCCAGGGTAACCTCATCGAGTCCGTTAGTGGGATTGTACAGAAGATGTACCAGCTATTTGTGCAAAAAGACCTAGACTTAGTAGAAATTAATCCCCTCGGTATCAGTGCTACAGGAGAGGTGATGGCTTTGGATGGCAAAATTACAGTAAACAACAATGCTCTAGGACGCCATCCTGAATTAGCAACTTTACTTTCTACTACAGTCAACGGTAACCTTGAACCACAGTTACCCAAAAGTAAACTCACTGAAACAGAAGGTAACATTGGCATTCTCTGTAACAGCAGTTGTTTAGCGGCAACGACGTTGGATTTACTCTACCAAAAACAGGGAAAGCCAGCTAGTTGTTTGATTGTCGAGGAGGATGCTATTGGTAACTTGCACTCAGCCTTTTCTGGAGAAGAACAACTAAAAATTGCTCTAGAAAAACTCACTCAAGCCCAGGGTATTAAAGTCATTTTAGTCAACATTTTGAGTAGTGCTGCCAAGAGTAAACAGGTAGCTGAAGTGATTGCCAATTATCTCCTTGCTCAACTTGAGGAAACTCCTGTGCTGAGTGTCGCCAACCGAAGGGAAATAGCAGCGGGTGTTGCCTCAAGTTCCCGTCAACAGAGAACTCCTCTCAACACTACTGCTAAGCAGGAATTAGCATCTGTTAAGAGACGTTTCAGCAAAAGTTCTTTACCTCAGTTTGTCATCCGCCTCGTTGGAGGAGCAATTGACTCCAGCCAAGAGCTTTTAGCTGGGATGCCTGTATATTGGATGGATAACTTAGATCAAGCAGTAGGGCAAGCTGTATCCTTAGCTCAGTCAACTGTCAAGAAGTCCAGACAAAAAAAAGGATGAGCAATAAAGGCTGCATTATCAAAATTCAAGGATGAACTTAACACCAGACAGCAAAGTCCTAATACAGGGTATTACCCAACCACTAGGTTCATACTACGCAGCCCGCATGAAAGCTTATGGTACTAATGTTGTAGCTGGGGTAAGTGTCCGTAACGGGGGATACCAATTGCCTGAAATTCCTGTGTTTGACTTAGTAGAGCAAGCTTGTCAACATACAGGACCAGTGGATACAACAATTATTTTTGTGGAACCATACAGAGCACTAGATGCTGCTTTAGAAGCAATAGATGCTGGTATACCACAAATTGTGCTCTTCACTGGCGGTATTCCACCACTAGATGTGGTTCGTCTCATCCGGAAAGCAGAAGCGACGAAAACTCTCATCCTTGGCCCTGGTAGTTCTGGGATCATCATGCCGGGAAAAGTCTTGCTGGGTACTCACGAAAGTGAGTTTTATACCCCTGGATCTGTAGGATTAATAGCCCATGCTGGTATTCTTACCTATGAAGTAGCCCTTGCTCTTAGTCAAGCTGGACTGGGACAATCAATAGGGGTCAACCTTGGTAATGAGGCAATTGTTGGGTCTTCTTTTCGTCAATGGCTAGAAATTTTGGCTAGGGATGAGAGTACCCAAGCAATTGTTTTAGTGGATCAATCTGGCGGCAGTAGTGAGGAGGCAAGCGCTGAATTCATTGCCAATGTCATTGATAAACCAGTAATTACCTATTTCGCTGGCAACTATATACCTGTGGATAAGCAAATTGGCAATGCTGATTCTATTATTGCTGCTCAATTATCAGGGTCAGTGACTAAAACTACTACAGTTCAGCACAAGGTTGCTGCTTTTAAGCAAGCCAGAGTACCAGTTGCCCAGAGTCCTTCGGAGATTCCCAAATTAGTAAAAAAGGCACTGAAAGGGGCCAGCTTTTTAACCGATAATTTCTCTTAACCGAGCAGTATTGGGGGTGGGCTGAGATCTTGCACCATTCTCGATAACCCACCAGG
>JAAHGL010000330.1 GCA_010692635.1 Symploca sp. SIO2C1
TTGAGCTCATCAATGCAATTTCCTTGCATCTTCTTAACCCATAATCCCCTTTAAAGACTATTCTAAACTCCTAAACTCCTATTCTCCTGACTCCTGACTCCTGACTCCTGACTCCTGACTCCTGACTACTTATTCAGCAAGCCCTAAATATCTTCAACCATTAAACTGATCAATTGCCCATTTTTGCCCACCAATCCTGATTTTGCAGGAATTAAGGTGGGCATTGTCTTGAATTATCTTGCTTATGATTCCTCTTTCAGTGCCAGACTTTTGGTCTGTATTTCACTGATGTTGTTTAGCTTTTGATCATTTGTCAAAGCTCGCCAAAAAAGGTTTGCTGTGGTTGAGCAAGAGCTGATTCCAACAAACCTTCATCCAAGATACCTGGTCTTCCACCAAACTCGTTGATTAGATACTTATGGATTGCTATTACAACATCTTTCTCAACAAATTTAGGAATCTGCAAGACGTTGATAAACCTCCTTTCGCTCAGCAACAGATTCCAAGAAAGCCTGAAAAGCCTCGGATTCTTCTAGATCAGTACTTGCCTTTTCCGGCTGAGTATTTTGTGCAATTGTATCAACAGAATTTTCGGCTACAGCATCTATTCCTGCAAAAGACTGTATTTTCCCAGCCAGTGCATTGAGAGGATTGCCTTCCAAGGTTGGGACTGAAGTATCTTCTGGATTAAGCACTACGATAACTTGATGTTTGCCTGTCTGACAATTTTCTGGTAACTGGATAATCAAGCGGCGGTCTTCAGAAATGTCTACCTCTAGCTGTAAAGTAATCATTTTATCTATCTCTGGTCATTTTCTGAATTTTGTTGCCTAATTCGAGACTGACTAACAAACTCGTTGTGCTAATTGACTGACAAAAGCTCTGTAAGCCTTATAATAACATTCTGGTAGTTTAGTTTTAGTTGTTTCACACCAGTGCGATTTTCTACTGTCGATGGCTGATATCAACAATTCTGACCCATTCGAGAGCGATCGCAAAGAGCAGCGTTTGCAACTACTATCAATTATCCATTATCAATTATCCATTATCCATTGGTAATTTGAACCAAACGAACTCTGAATCTTTGCCCCTCCATGAACTGCTCTCTCGGCTCTTGGAATCGGAGAAAGTATCCCATCGACATCTTCTCCCAATCATGGGAACCCTGCAAGACTTCAACCAATCCGTAGAGCGTCATCCGCTGCTGGATTTGATTAATGCTAGTTTACGGGGTATTGGTCAGGTAGCATTTGCCAACAATCCAATTAGTGGACTACTAATTATCCTAGCGGTTTTCATTCAGTCCCCTTGGGTAGCCTTGATGCTGATTGTGGGAGTAGTTGCGGCGACATTGACAGCCTATGGGATGAATCTGGATCGTGCCAGCGTTCGTAACGGCATTTTTGGCTTTAATGGAACACTAATCGGACTAGCATTAGGCACCTTTGGTAGCTGGGGGAATGGTAATGGCAATTTGTTGTGGCTACTAGCGATCGCTGTTTGTGCCGCCCTGAGTACGGTAGTGATGCAGAAATTAGGGTTGTGGATGGCTGTGCATCTGAAGCTACCTTCAATGGGGGTGCCGTTTATCCTTATCACTTCTTTGTTTTTAGCAACTGCCAGCTACATTCCTCAACCCTTCTTTGAGCTAGGGACACCACCCCCATTTCCTAACCCTGCTGAGTCCCTAGATGGGGTGCGGATTTTATCAGCTTTAGTCACTGGGGTGGGTCAGATATTTTTTTCAGGTAGCATGGTGTCTGCGGTTTTGATTGTCATCGCGCTAGCATTGTGCAGTCCAATGGGAGCCTTGGTTGCAGTTCTCGGATGTGCCATCGGATTGCTTACTGGCATCCTACTGGGAGTTGATTTGAATGTATTGTACGCCGGACTGTGGGGCTATAACTCAGCATTAACAGCGATCGCTATTGGTGGTATATTCTACACACCTAATCTGCGAAGCCTTGCAGCAGGTTCTGCTGGAGCTTTAGTGGCGGCGTTGCTCGCCTGGTTGCTGAGTCTGGTAATGAGTCCATTAGGCTTACCAATTCTATCAATCCCCTTTCAGCTAGCCGTATATGGGTGTTTTTTGATTCTGCGGCGCTCTCTCTCATCCCTTGTCCCCGTTGCTCCCTACTCTATTGCTAATCCTGAAGAACATCGATTTCGCTACCTCACAGCTAAAGAGGTGATTTCGGCGTTTCGTCGTCAGTTGCGGGGAGCCATGCAAGGAGAGCACCACAAGCTCTTATTTGAGCAAGCACCACAGGAGCTTAAGGGTGATTTGCGCTACATTTTTAATGCCATTGACAGGGATCAAAGCGGCAGTTTGTCTCTGCAAGAACTCCGCTATCACTTCGAGCAGGCGGGACATCCCCTCAGTGACGAGGAACTCAACTTTGCCTTTTCCAGCATGGATTCCGATAACAGCGGCGAAATTGACTTTGAGGAATTCGGTGAATTGTTGCTGCGCCATCGTCGTTTGATGTCGCGGCTAGATGAGTTTTCTACCTATTTTATTCCCATTGATAGTGATGGTAATGGGATACTTGCTCCAGAGGAAATGAATGTGGTATTGACAAGTGTCGATGAGCCTCCTCTTGCCAATGAGGAAGTGACTTTTTTACGACAGCGGATTGGAAACAAAGAACTTACCTGGGAACGTTTTCTTGAATTGTTGCTTGTGATTTAATCAAATCTTCTTCCCTTCTGTTCCCCTCCTCGGAGGGGTTAGGGGTAGGTTCTGCCTTCTGCCCTCTGCCTTGGAGCCTTATTTCTTGAAAGCCACTGTAAATTTCACCTCACCCCTTGGAGCCCTCTGCCTTTTTGTAATAGATTGTTGTTGAGGTTTGATAGTTAAACAATTATGACAATGATGAAAACTCCGCGCCTATATCTGCCAAGACCCAGAGCAGCGGTGGGAACCTATCTGAGAATCGTATCGATTAATGATGTTTATGATATCAAGAATTATCCGTATATAGAAACAGTAATTAAATCATTGAAGCAGACAGCAGAAGATGCGGTTGTCATTGCCTCTGTGAACGGTGATTTTCTCTCCCCTTGTTTGATTACCTCCCTTGATGGCGGTAAAGCCATGCTGGACATACTCAAGATAGTTGATATTGACTATCTTTGCTTTGGTAACCATGAATTTGATGTGAGCTTGGATGTCCTGCTTGAGCGTTTCAAAACTTACGAAGGTAAATGTTTGAATAGCAATATCTTGGACTTGCCGATTGTCGATGCAACTGGTCAGCCACTGCCGAAATATGACATAGTTGAGGTTGGCTCTCATCGAGTTGCCTTTGCCGGATTTTGTACGAACAACACCGATATTTTTCGACCTGGAATCGAGTTAGAAATTCAGCCGATCTTTGAGGCAACAAAGGAAATCTGGTCTCAATGTTCTGATGAGGCAACGATGCTGATTCCTCTAACTCATCAGACAATTGCTGAAGATCGGGAACTAGTAAAGCAGATTGGAGAAGACGATCAACTCTGTGGTCAGGTTCCTGTTATTCTTGGAGGGCATGAGCATGAGATTTATATTGATAAAATTGAGCAGAGCCTGATTGTGAAAGCTGGTGTTGATGCCACCAATGTTGTTGTTGTTGATGTGTGGTGGGATGCTAATGAAGAGCGGCATAGTGCTGTACATTTGTTGCCAGCCAGTCATTTCGATGCAGATCCGAATGCCCAAACTTTTGTCGAAATTACCGAAAAATTTTTAGGCTCTCTGATGGAAGTAGAAATTTTTGAAGTAAAAGAATCTATGTCCTCTCAGCGGACACGATTCCAACCGGAAAAAGTTGCTTCAACTTTATGTTCTTACATCAAGAAAAGCTTAAAAAATGTTGATTTAGTCATGCTCCAGGGAGGAGCAGTGCGAGGTAAACAGGACTATGAGCAGGGAGCATCTTTCACTTATGGAGATTTGCTAGAAGAACTACCATTTGAAACCGAAATTGCCTTGATTAAAGTGCCTGGAGCTGTCCTACAGAAGGCAATTACCGAAACTCGTAGTACTCCAGAGCAAGAAGCTCCTAATTTTTTACATGCTGATTTAGGTGTAGTGATTGAAGACTATCCCAGTCTAAAAATTACCAGCATTAACCATGCCCCATTCGATCGCAATAAACTTTACAATGTCGGCATCTATCAATTCTTGCTGACAGGAATGAATGAGATTAAATCGTTGCTATATTATGTCAATGCCAACTGTGGCATCCCACCTTTAGAGCAATGTCTACCTGCCAAAAACTTGATCATGGAAAGCTGCATGAAGGATGCTTGGAGAGTCATAGTTAATTATGACGAATGGGATAGCAATGACGATGGGCAAATCTCTAAAGAAGAGTTGGGGCAGGCTCTCAAAAAAGCCTTTGCCTTTCTTGATAAAAACCAGGATGGACAGATTTCTCCTGAAGAACTACAGAGTGCATTGGCACAACGAACAAACCGTACCAACAAAGGTTTGGTCGGTATGATGTTTGAGACATTAGATGCTGATGGCGATGGTATGGTGTCGATGAATGAACTAGCCTCGTTGGCAATGTGATACTTTCAGGAGGCAGAAGGCAGGAGGCAGGAGGCAGAAGGAGCCAAGAGAAGCTAACTTGTTTCTTATCTTCTTTTTCGACGTGGAATTTTATCCAATTCCTCATTTCCCATTCCCTATTCCCTGCGTCGTCAGACACTTATAACTTTATAACTGGCAAGATGCTAGTTCTACAAGGAGAATAAAAAATGGCTAATTCCCCAGCTCTTCCTATGATTATTGACACCGATGGCGGTGTTGATGATGCCTTGGCGCTCATTCTGGCACTGAATTGTCAAGAGATTGATCTCAAAGCAGTGACTGTGTTGGCAGGTAATATTGATGTTAACCAGGCTGCCAATAATGTTTTACGAGTCATTGATATAGTTCAACCAAAGCAGCCTCCTCTAGTGGCAAAGGGGTGCGAAAAGCCGTTAATGCGCCCTCCCTTTAATGCTGCAGGTATCCACGGCTCTGATGGATTGGGAGAACTGGATCAATTCACAAATGCCGATGGCTCTCCTCGCTATCCTCAACTTACTACAGAGCCATCGTCGGAAGATGCCGTTGATGTATTGTTGAAAGGGGCTCAAGAGTATGGCAGTGATCTCACGATTGTAGCGCTAGGACCTTTGACTAATATTGCTACAGCTCTACAACGCGATCGCACCACCTTACAAAAAGTAGGTCGTATTGTGATTATGGGTGGAGCTGTCAAAGTTCCAGGTAATATTGCAGCTGCTGCTGAGTTCAACTTTTTTGTCGATCCTGACGCGGCACAAGTTGTGATGGAATCCGGTATACCGCTAACGTTGGTGGGATTAGATGTTGCCATGAAGGCACCCCTTCCCCGTAAAGATATAGAAGATTACCTCCAGAAACATCCTTCAGCAGTATCTCAATTTATTGCCGATTGTACGGGAGTTTATATGGCTTTCTATCGAGACAACGAAGGCTTCCATGGCTGTTATCTACATGATCCGTTGGCTGTTGGTGTGGCGATTGATCCTAGTTTAGTGTCAACTGAATCAGTTTATATGGTAGTAGAAACTCAAGGAAAGTTTACCTCAGGTATGTCCCTGGCAGATTTGCGCGATCGCCGGGATGAATCAACCTTTCCTCCGAATGTAGATGCCTGTCTAGGGGTAGATACGGATCGCTTCATGAAACTGTTTTATCAATTGATAATTGATAATTGATAATTGATAATTGATAAATTTGGTTTAAGACTAGAAGCCGTTTGGGAGGGGGGGTGAGCGAAATTAGGGCTTGCTGCAAGAGTCTGAAAGCGCTTTCTGGTATAGCTTTCAAGCTTTTATTTTCCTTGAAAAGTGCAAGAAAATTGAGCTCATCAATGCAATTTCCTTGCATCTTCTTAACCCATAATCCCCTTTAAAGACTATTCTAAACTCCTAAACTCC
>JAAHGL010000331.1 GCA_010692635.1 Symploca sp. SIO2C1
TGGCTAAAGCACCTCCAGGAGCGATGACTCCCTTAGTTATAGGGGCAGCCATAGGTCTGTTGGTGCCTGCACTGGTAGGGGGCTTTTGGGGGTTTACCCGATATCGAACGGCTCAGTTAAGGGAGAAAGAGGTACTTTTAGACCAAGATCTCCAAACATTAGACGCTAAAGAGAAAGAAATTCAAGCGATTAAGGCACAAATTGCCCAGGTGAATGCCGAAAAACAGGCATTGGTAAATGTCTTCAATCAAATTAAACCCTGGTCTGCCCTGTTGCAAGATCTGAGCGATCGCGTTCCTGAAGATGTACTCATTGCTAAAATTAAGCAAAGTGAAGAAGATCCAAAACCTCCTGCAGCAGGAACTGCTCAACCGAGTGCTCAAGCCACTACCCAACAGAGTGGAAAGATCATCAAACTAGAGCTCTCCGGTAATGCTAAATCTTTTGATAAGGTAAATGACTTTCTGCTCACTCTTCAGCAATCTCCTTTTTTTGACAAGGATGGAACCCAATTAGTTAAGGCTCAATTGGTTGAGCAACAACTAAAGCTGGCTCAAAACAAACAACAGTCACCATCTAATGTCAAATATGAATTACCAAAATGGGTAGAGTACACAATTGAAACAACCATAAATGATATACCCGCTAATGAGCCTCAGCTACTCAGAGAGTTAGATCGCAAGGGTGCTGTAGGATTGGTAACTCGCATTAGAAACCTGCAAAGTATTACGGAGTGATAGCAACTATGACGTATGCTGATGAAGAATTTCTGCCGGCAGCTGAAGGTGAGGAAGAAGTTTCTAGTTATCCCACAGCTTTTGGAATTACCTTCACTCCTAGAGTATCAGGCATAACCATTGCCATTTTGGGTATTTTGGGAGCCGCTTACATGCTGGTTAACTTTGCTTGGCCTGCTTGGCAACAGGTTCAAGAGTTACAAGGTACTGTTAAGGAAAAACAGACCAGACTTGATGGCAAAGAAGACATTGAGAAACAGCTTGATGCTTCCAAGGTGGAGCTAGAGAAGGCAAAGGAACAAAGTCAAAGGGTGCTAGGTTTATTTGCCGATGAACAAAGTTTGAATACCTTGTTGCTGGATCTAAATAACCGTGTTAAAGCCAGTAATGGTCAGATTATTGTCTATCAGCCAGAGGATAATGGTGCGATTCCTGTTACTGATAGTTCCTTAGGAGCAGAGGTGAATGGTAAGCTCAAACGAAAGAAAATCGATGTAGAACTTGAGGGCAACTACGCCCAAATAAGATCAATCATGCGTGGTTTTGAGCGATTACAGGCACTGTTGCTAGTTAAAGATTTTTCAGCTGAACTGACTGAAGCTCTCGAGGTTCAAATCGACCCCAATACTAACTTGGTAACCGGTGCTAAACCACCAACTATCAAAACCAAGATGACCCTAGAGGCTCTATTACCTTTGAATGAACAGGAGAAAAAGGCAGCAGAGGCAGCAGCGGCAGCACAACCGTAAACGTGATGGCAATTAGCTTTAGAAGTTGGCAGTTAAGACCCTCTTCTAGAAAGCAATCTCATTCGTGATTCAGTAATGCTAATTGCTAACAACTAATCTGAGGATAGTGTTAAGTAGGTGAGGAGTGAATTGTGATCAAGGCTCAAGTATTCAGTGGAATGGTAATCGGAGGAGCTGTTACCCTCTTGGGAAGTCAGCCAGTTTGGGCAGCGGCTACCGAAATTAAGGCAGTGCGACTCTCTCCGAATGGGAATGGGATGGAATTAGTTCTAGAAACTGAGGCTGGGGATGCTCGTCCCCAGATTTTCCCTGTGAGTCGTGGCAATAATTGGGTGGCAGATATTGTCAATGCCAAACTGAGTTTGAGTGATGGGGATAGCTTCCGGGAAGAAAATCCGATGCCCGGTATCAGCGCGATCGCAGTTAGACAAATTGAGCCTAACACTATCCGAGTAACTGTCACTGGTGCGAGTAGTCCTCCGGATGGTCAAATTCTTCAACAAGCGCCTCAGACGATTTCTTTGGGTATCAGTGCAGGACCGAATAATCAAGCAGCTGAACCGGTATCTCTGGAAACATCAGCAGCTGAACCGATATCACAAGTTAAGTCTGAACTCCCAGTAATCGATTCTCCTGTAACTGTGGCGCAAAGACCAAATTCCACTAATGCTCACAACCAGACAACCCCTCAACCTGCTGACGCAGCTCAAACACCAGCTAACCCCACTCCAGCTACACCACCTCCAGAACCGGAAGTTTTGGTTCCCAACCCAACAATCACGATTGATGGGAGACCAGCTCCCCCTGCTAGTGCAGTGCAACCAGTAGCACCAGTACCTCCCTTCTTGCCCAGGGCAGTGGCTCCCCCACTTGGTGACATTGCTATTTCCAATATCGGTGCTGCTGCTAGTACAATTGATCTCGGAACTGCGGCAAGAGTACCCCGCTTAGCCTTACGAGAAGCTCCTGTGCGAGAAGTCTTGTCCCTCCTTGCTCGATCTGCTGGTTTGAATATTGCCTTTATTGATGGAGAGGGAGGGGGTAATGCTCAACAAGGAGAAGGAAATACGGCACAAAAGAGAATTACCCTAGATTTGGAGAATGAACCCGTCCAAGATGTATTTAATTATGTCCTCCAGATCTCTGGCTTACAGGCTAACCGCAGGGGACGCACAATTTTTGTGAGCTCTCAACTACCCCAAGATGCTCGCAATATTATTACCCGTACCCTTCGCCTCAATCAAGTGGAAGCAGGACCTGCCGCAGCTTTTCTAAGTGCTCAGGGAGCAGAAACTCAAAGGGTTGTGGAGACGATACAAATCACTACAGTGGGGGAAGGTGCTGCTGCTCGAACTATTGAAAGTAGAGAAACTATCATTAAACCTCTTGGAGCAATCGAAGGAAAAGGTCCATTGTTACTCAAGGGCTTATCAGTGCTAACAGATGAGCGGCTTAATGCTGTCACCTTAGTTGGTGAACCGCGCCAAGTTGAAATTGCCTCAGCTTTATTGACTCAATTAGATCTGCGACGCCGTCAAGTAGCAGTGAATGTCAAGGTTGTTGACGTCGATCTATCTGGGGAAGATGCCTTCAGCGCAAGCTTCTCCTTCGGTTTGGGTGATTCCTTTTTTGTCAGCGATCGTGGTTCAGCCGTCTTTAATTACGGTGATTTTAGACCACCGAGTGCTCTAGATGCGTCTACAAACTTGGGCTCTCCACCCATCATCGGTAATCCTTTTGCTGGAGCAAATACTTTTATTGATCTAAACAGTACTACAGGAGTTGTTCCAGGAACTGGGGTAGATACCATCACCATTGTTGACGGTGTTCTACAATCAACACAACAAGGAGATGATTTCGTATTTTTCCAGCGTTCTGCAGGAACAACCTCTCCATTCACAACAGGTATTACTGACTTTACCCTAGGAACACCCACTATCAGCACTACAACTAATACCCCTGGTACTCCTGGGACTCCTCCTATTATTATTGATGGTGTTCTAGTTAGTCCTGGTACTCCTGGGACTCCTGCAACTTCAACAACTAACCTTCAACTGGGTACACCTGGTACAGTTACTTCTGCTCTCCCATCCCTATTCCAATTCCCTGACAGGTTTTTACTTAGTTTGCAAGCCCAGATTGTTAGCGGTAATGCCAAGATTCTGACTGACCCGACCCTTGTTGTACAGGAAGGGGAAACAGCTCAAGTTAACCTGACGCAAGAGGTTGTGGGTAATATTAGCAGTGAAACTGAATCTGCCGAAGGGCTAGTTACCAGAACTATCGAAGCAGAGATTCGAGAGGCTGGTTTAATCCTGCAAATCATCGTTGACAGAATTGATGACAATGGTTTTATTACTTTAGCTGTCAATCCTACCGTTAGCTCAATTGGAGGTATACAAGACTTAAGCGTTGGAGATGATACCAACCAAATTGCTTTACTGAACGTGCGCCAAATTGAATCTGGAAGAATTCGCCTGCGAGATGGTCAAACCCTAATCCTCTCAGGTATTATTCAAGAAGCAGACCGCACAACAGTTAGCAAAGTACCAATTTTAGGAGATCTTCCCATAATTGGTGCCCTATTCAGAAGTACCAATCGAATTAATGAGCGCAACGAGGTAATTGTGTTGCTGACACCTCAAATTCTTGATGACTCAGGACTTTCCGGTTTTGGCTACAACTATACGCCAGGAAGAGAAGTTCGTCAGTTCTTGCAAAAATAAACCTAGTGGCGTGGCAAGCTTAATTTGATGCATTAGTTTTCAACTCTGTAGGTTGGGTGGAACGAAGTGAAACCCAACGGAATATGCTCCGGTGTTGGGTTACGCTATCGCTCCACCCAACCTACCTATTCCACCAAATTAGCTGTGTCACTGTTGACTGCTCCCTACTTTCAAGTCAGGAGGTAGGAGGTAGTCTTTAAGCTTGTTGATAACCACACCAAAAACCCGGTTTCTAGGAAAATCAACCAAGGGCGTTGGTTAAGAAACCGGGTTTACAACTCAATGAGATAAAACTTAATCAAGATAACCCATCAAGTCTTCATACATATCTATATCATTTGAGGCAATTGGGCGATTACCAAAGATGGCGTTTGTGGTAACCAAAGCCAAATCACTAGAGGCAATCGGACGGTCTCCAGATACAGAGATTGTATCCCATACTTTCATTTCACTGGCAACAATTGGGCGCTCTCCCATAGCTGAGATAGTCCCCATAACCTCCAGATTGGTAGCATCCACAGGACGATTGCCAAGTATAGAGATCGTTTCACTAATGTTAAGATCACTCGAAGCGATCGGGCGGTTTCCAGGTAAAGGGGCAACGTCAGCAGCTTCTTGTTGATCAGTCTTTGCCAGTTCTAAGCTTTCTGCTGTCGTCAGAGCTCCTCCTTTGTTTGTCTGTTGACTTTTACTGCTATTGCTTTTGGTGGTACTTTTCGCTTTGGTAGTAGTGCGAGTGCTCATAATTAAATAGTTTGCAGTTTATGACTGAATTTGTACACGAGTAGGAAAACCACTAATGTGGATTTTTTATTTTTGGGAAGCATATCACCTCGGTAGGTTGAGTATAGCGATAGCGAAATCTGACCTACTTGAACGCTATAGGCAAAATTGAGATGCTCCCTATTTTTGTCTCTACTCTAATATTGTTTAAGAACATTATAAAGACATTATAAAGGTTTGATACAAATGAACGGGGAAACTTCAGTTATAAGTTCTCTCTTGCTCCCCCAGCTCCCTCAGCTCCCCCAGCTCCCCACACTTTGCTCACTCCTCCTCTACTCCCTGCTCCCTAAAATCCATCAGGCATAGTTGTCCCCTGAAGGTTAGCATCTCCAAAGTTTACTCGATCAAGATTCGCTCCCCTTAAATTAGCTTGGCTGAGGTTAGCTCCCTGGAAATTAGCCTTGCTTAGATTAGCCCATCTTAAGTCTGCTTGGTAGAGATCAGCCTCCCTCAAATTAGCCCCGAAGAGGTAAGCTCTACTCAGATGAGCCGAGCTCAAGTTAGCTTGGTAGAGTTGGGCTTGGTAAAGATAAGCTCCAATTAGTTCAGCTTCGTGGAGATTAGCACTGCTAAGGTTCGTATGACAAAGGGTAGCCCCAACCAATTCAGCCTCGCTCAGGTTAGCTCTTGTCAACTTTGCTCCAGCCAGGTTAGCCTCTCTGAGGTCAGCACTTCTGAAATTAGCGCCAATCAAGTTAGCATTACCCAAATCAGCTTTCCTTAGATTAACTCTTCTTAAGTCAGCCCCAATCAGATTAGCATTAACTAGATTAGCCCCCTGCAAATTAGCTCTCCTAAGATCTGCATCAACGAGTTCAACCCCGATGAGATTAGCATTGATGAGCTCAGCTTCCTGGAGGTTGGCATTACTAAGACTAGCATTGCTAAAATTAGCGCTAATAAG
>JAAHGL010000332.1 GCA_010692635.1 Symploca sp. SIO2C1
CCAAACTATTATAAGCAAGACCCAGATTAACTAGAGAAGCAGCAACTCCTTGGCGATCTCTTATTTCCCTTTTAATAGTTTGGCAGAGTATGAACAAGCTATTGATTTCTATGAGCAATCTTTAGCTATATTTAGAGAAATAGAAGATCAGAAAGGCGTAGCTATTTCTCTGGGTAATCTAGGGAATGTTTATTTGAGTTTGGCAGAGTATGAACGAGCCATTGATTTCCATCAGCAATCTTTAGCTATTAAAAAGGAAATAGGAGATCGCCAAGGAGTAGCTATTTCTCTGAATGATTTGGGGAGTGCTTATGGTAGTTTGGCAGAGTATGAACGAGTCATTGATTTCTATGAGCAATCTTTAGATATTAATAGGGAAATAGGAGCTCGTCAAGGAGTTGCTAATTCTCTCAATAATCTGGGGGCTGCTTATCGTCGTTTGGCAGAGTATGAACGAGCCATTGATTTCCATCAGCAATCTTTAGATATTAATAGGAAAATAGGAGCTCGCCAAGGAGAAGCTAATTCTCTAGGTAGTCTGGGTCTTGCTTATTATAGTTTGGCAGAGTATGAGCGAGCCATTGATTTCCATCAGCAATCTTTAGATATTAATAGGAAAATAGGAGCTCGCCAGGGAGAAGCTATTTCTCTGGCTAATCTGGGTCTTGCTTATAGTAGTTTGGCAGAGTATGAACGAGCCATTGATTTCTATGAGCAATCTTTAGCTATTTTTAGAGAAATAGGCGTTCGCCAAGGAGATGCTATTTCTCTGGCTAATCTAGGAACAGCCCTTGCAAACTCTGGCAATTTCACCGAAGCAGAACCTTACTTCTACGATTCTATCAATATCTACGAAAAAATCCGCACAAAACTAGGTTTAAATAATGATGATTGGAAAGTCTCTATCTTTGAAACACAGACTCATCCCTACCTCTCACTCCAACAAGTACTCATTGCCCAAAACAAACCTCAACAAGCACTCTTAATTTCCGAACGGGGAAGAGCTCAGGCTTTGGTCAATTTATTGTTGAACAAGCAATCCTTAATTCCTCAACCCCCTAACCTGCAAGAAATCCAGAACATTGCTCAACAACAAAATGCTACCTTAGTAGAATATTCCGTTATCTACGACAGCGAACTCTATATCTGGGTAATTCCACCTGATGGAGAGATACAATTCCGTACCGTTAACCTACCCCAAGATATTTCCTTACAAGAACTAGTCAAAGTCAGCCGCGAACAAATTGGTATTAGGGGTCGTGGTAACAATAATGCCACTCCCCAAACTCATGATGCTACCAACCATTTACAACAACTCCATCAACTCCTGATTGCACCCATCGCCGATTTACTCCCTGAAAACCAAGAAGAACGCATCATCTTTATCCCCCACGAAGAACTGTTTTTGGTTCCCTTTGCTGCTCTCCAAGACAAGAACAAAGCCTATCTTATCGAAAAACACACTATCCTGACAGCTCCTTCGATTCAATCCCTAAGTTTAACCCGTCAGCACCGAGAAAGAGTTAAAAACCTGTCTGGAGAAGCCTTAGTTGTAGGCAATCCTACCATGCCCCAATTAAAAAAATTATCACCCCTTGATGGTGCAGAGACAGAAGCCAAGCAAATTGCCCAGATGCTGGACACTGAGCCTCTTCTAGGTGCTGAAGCTACAGAAACTGCCATTGTCCAGAAGATGCCAAACGCCAAAGTTATCCACCTCGCCACCCACGGATTACTAGATGATATTAGTGGTGTAGGTTCCCCAGGAGCCATTGTTCTTGCTGATTCTGATTCTGATGACGGTTTCCTCACCAGTAGGGAAATCATGGAAAAATTTGGACAGGCATCAGCAACTCCCCTGCAAGCAGAATTAGTGGTGTTAAGTGCTTGCGATACCGGTAGAGGGGAAATTAAAGGGGAAGGAGTCGTCGGTTTATCTCGCTCCTTAATTGCTGCCGGGGTTCCCAGTTTAGTAGTGTCTCTGTGGAAGGTTCCCGATGATGCTACCCAAGAACTAATGGTTGAATTTTACACCAACCTCTACGAGGGGAAACTGGATAAAGCTCAGGCACTGCGTCAGGCGATGTTAACCATGATTAATGGAGGAGAAAACCCAGACCCCTTGGATTGGGCAGCTTTTACGGTTATTGGTGAGGCTGAATGATTTAACTTTGCTATGGAAGCTAACTTAAAATCTAGCAAGGGATGGTGCATTACGCGATCGCTAACAGCACCCTACAGCACTAACACCTACTTACTTATGAATCAGTCTGACGCATGGGAGAGTAACTGCTGGAAGTCTACCATAGAACTAATTGCGATCGCGCAAGCTGGTGCTGTAGGCAAATGCATAGGGTCAATTTTGAAAGGGATAGCTGGATATAGAAACGATTAAATCCTTAAGACTCAAGAAGATCAACAGATGAGCAAACTAACCGCAGCTAAATCAACCTTCTTAATCGTCATAGTAAGCATCTTGAGCCTATCTGCCTTACCACTGCAAGCAGCCATCAGACCACAAGTTAACTCCAGCTTAACCGAAGTAAACCAGAAGCACATAGCCTTCAGCCGGAGAGACGTTTGGGATAGACTGCGACGCCTCAAGGGGAAGCAAGGTTTGCAAGTAGATAACAATAAATTTCTGTGTCTGATTACTCCCGGTAAGCTGCGGGGTGAAGATGAGAAAGGAACTATCAAGGTTTGGGGAGAGCAACCGCTATTCTTGTGGCAGGGGGAAATAAAGGGGATCGAGGTACGCCACCTGCGCAGCAACAAACTAATGTGGCAGCAAACAATAGGCCCCAATGTGCATCATCTCACCTACCAAGGAGAGGCATTAGAACCGGGTCAAGACTACTACTGGTGGGGAATTGAACCGGGAAATAAACGTTCCACTAGAGTTATCTTTCGTCTCATGGAACCAGAAAAACGCGATCGCATTACTGGTGAGTTAGCGGAGTTGGAGAGTCAGTTAAAAGCAGAAAAAGCCAGTGTATCAGAGGTTATTTTAGCACGGGTTAACTACTTCGCTGACCAAGAACTCTGGTCAGATGCTTTGCGGGAAGTGTATGCCAGGGAAGATTTTCTGGAATTGAGCGAGAAGATTACTACTAAGGATTTTTGTAGTGGAGAAATTGGCAATAGGGAACAGGGAACGGGGAACAGTACAGAGGAAGTTAGGAGGAATAGTAATCTGGATGATGCCTATCGTAGCTTTCTTTATTACAGTAGTGCCGATAACAGCGTAACGGGTTATCGTCAGGGAGAAGCTAATTCTCTCAATAGTTTGGGGAATGCTTATGGTAGTTTGGCAGAGTATGAGCAAGCCATTGATTTCCATGAGCAATCTTTAGCTATATTTAGGCAAATAGGAGATATTCAAGGGGAAGCTAATTCTCTGGGTAATCTGGGTGCTGCTTATTATCGTTTGGCAGAGTATGAGCAAGCCATTGATTTCCATGAGCAATCTTTAGCTATATTTAGGCAAATAGGAGATATTCAAGGGGAAGCTAATTCTCTGGGTAATCTGGGGAATGCTTATCGTCGTTTGGCAGAGTATGAGCGAGCCATTGATTTCCATGAGCAATCTTTAGCTATATTTAGGCAAATAGGAGATATTCAAGGGGAAGCTAATTCTCTCAATGGTTTGGGGAATGTTTATGATAATTTTGCAGAGTATGAGCGAGCCATTGATTTCTATGAGCAATCTTTAGCTATATCTAGGGAAATAGGCGCTCGCCAGGGAGAAGCTATTTCTCTGGGTAGTCTGGGGAATGCTTATGATGGTTTGGCAGACTATGAACGAGCCATTGATTTCCATGAGCAATCTTTAGCTATATCTAGGGAAATAGGCGCTCGCCAGGGAGAAGCTATTTCTCTGGGTAGTCTGGGGAATGCTTATGATGGTTTGGCAGACTATGAACGAGCTATTGATTTCCATGAGCAATCTTTAGCTATATCTAGGGAAATAGGATACCGCGAAGGAGAAGCTATTTCTCTGGGTAATCTAGGAGCAGCATTCAGCAACTTTGACCACTTCACCGAAGCGGAACCTTACCTATACGATTCTATCAATATCTACGAAGAAATCCGCACAAAACTAGGTTTAAATAATGATGCTTGGAAAGTCTCTATCTTTGAAGAACAAGTTTCTCCCTACATCAGACTCCAACAAGTACTTATTGCCCAAAACAAACCTCAACAAGCACTCTTAATCTCCGAACGGGGAAGGGCTAAAGCTTTGGTCGATTTATTGTTGAGCAAGCAATCCGTAACTCCTCAACCCCCTAACCTGCAAGACATCCAGAACATTGCTCAAGAACAAAACGCTACCTTAGTGGAATATTCCCTTATCTCCAACAGCGAACTCTACATCTGGGTTATTCCACCTAATGGGGAGATTCAATTCCGTACCGTTAACCTACCCCAAGATATTTCCTTTCAACAACTAGTCAAAGTCAGCCGCGAACAATTTGGTATTAGGGGGCGTATTGGCACTAATGCCACTCTCCAAACTAATGATACTACCAACCGTTTACAACAACTCCATCAACTCCTGATTGCACCTATTGCAGACTTGCTACCTCAAAAAGAACAAGAGCGCATCATCTTTATCCCCCACCAAGAACTGTTTCTGGTTCCCTTTGCTGCTCTCCTAGACAAAAACAAAACCTATCTTATCGAAAAACATACCATCCTGACAGCTCCTTCGATTCAATCCCTGAGCTTAACCCGTCAACACCGAGAAAGAGTTAAAAACCTGTCGGGAGAAGCCTTAGTCGTAGGCAATCCTACCATGCCCCAATTAAAAAATTTATCACCCCTTGATGGTGCAGAGACAGAAGCTAAGCAAATTGCCCAGATACTTGACACTGAGCCTCTTCTAGGTGCTGAAGCTACAGAAACTGCCATTGTCCAGAAGATGCCAAACGCCAAAGTTATCCACCTTGCTACTCACGGATTACTAGATGATATTAGTGGTGTCGGTTCCCCAGGAGCCATTGTTCTTGCTCCTTCTGCTCAAGATGACGGTTTCCTCACCAGTAGCGAAATCATGGAACAGTATGGACTACCTGGTACTACCCCCCTCCGAGCAGAATTAGTAGTGTTAAGTGCTTGCGATACCGGTGGAGGGGAAATTAAAGGGGAAGGAGTCATCGGTTTATCTCGCTCCTTGATTGCTGCGGGGGTTCCCAGTTTAGTGGTTTCCCTGTGGAAGGTTCCCGATGATGCTACCCAAGAGTTAATGGTTGAATTTTACACCAACCTCTACGAGAGGAAACTAGACAAAGCTCAAGCATTGCGTCAAGCGATGTTAACTATGATAAACGAAGGAAACCCTGACCCCATTGATTGGGCAACTTTTACGGTTATTGGTGAGGCTGAATGATTTAACTTTGAGAGCAGGTTTATACAGGCATTATCTAAAAAGCTTACTGTACAACCTTTCTTCCCTCGGAGCCTCGGAGCCTGCTCCTGTATAAGCTGACTTATTTGATGGATATACGAAAGTAAATACCGTTTACAGTAATTTTAAAGATGATGCTGAAAAAGGCTTTACAGATTCTACTGATTGCTTTGCCAGTCACCTTTGCCGAGTTTTGGTTACTGGATTTTGGCGTTAGGTTGCCTACTGTTGAGGTGGTGGCGCAAACTGTTGATGAGCGTAAAGTAGAAGCAGATAGGTTATTTAATGAAGGTAATAAGCAATTTAGTATTAGTCAATTTGGAGAAGCTTTACAGTTATGGCAGCAATCTTTAGACATATATAGGGAAATAGGAGATCGCCAAGGAGAAGCAGCTTCTCTGGGTAGTCTGGGGAATGCTTATGGTAGTTTGGCAGAGTATGCGCAAGCCATTGATTTCTATGAGCAATCTTTAGCTATATTCAGGGAAATAGGAA
>JAAHGL010000333.1 GCA_010692635.1 Symploca sp. SIO2C1
GGCTTCAAACAGGTTCTCGCTCATTGTCCCCTGCTTGCTGGGTCAGCCTTAGTGCATGAGGGAATGCACTATCTCTTGGTAGTTTTCGCTCTCCTTGAGCATTACCTTTGTACGCTTCGTAGCGCACGAACTCCGCCTTGTGGTGTACCTTCAGGGGTTGCTACCAGAAGTCCAGCATCTACAACACCAGCAATGAGCCAAGCGCGTATTTGTTTACGAAAGGTAGACGAGGTATTCAATTTTAACAGCAACGCCTGGTGGTCAATTCGGTCAAAGCATTGGGCAATATCAGCATCCAATACCCATTTAGGCTTGAATCTAATGGTGTTGAATATAGCCGCTATGGCATCATGACACCCTCTTCCCGGTCTAAATCCATAGGAGTTGTGTTCAAAGTACGCTTCCCATTCTGGTTCTAGCGCAAATTTCACCAATCCTTGTAGTGCGCGGTCGTACATTGTGGGTATTCCTAATGGACGTTTTTCATCTCTACCAGGCTTAGGAATCCATACCCGACGGGCAGGTTTAGCTTTGTTAGAGAATGTCAATTGTCCTACCAGTTTTATTCGTTGCTTTGGGGTCAGTGATTTGACACCATCCACACCAGCCGTTTTCTTTCCCTGGTTTTCCTGTGTAACCTTACGTACCGCTAAACACTTGGCAGACCAAGATTTTACCAGCAACCTTTGGAGCTTGCGAACTGTTCGCTTATCGCCACGATTAGCAGCTTTGTAGATTCGCTTTTGCAGCTTAAAGACTTTCCTTTCTAGCTTGTGCCAGGGGATTGTCCTCCATTCATGCATCGGTCGTATAGACGCCGTGCTCATAACATATATACCACTACTTGTGACTCTACATTTGACACTACCGTGGGGGCGTCAGCTTATCCACGCCGATTACAGGCGGGCATTTGCTTCTCCTCCCAATCCTAACCAACCGTAACCTGTCCAGATTGTTCAGACAGATGTTGCATCTTTGGTGACTACTCCTGAGTTCGACCTCTCCAGGAGAGTATACGGCTGGATTACTTCGTTCCCATAGATGATTGTTTGTAATTTTAGGTGGACACCATACGCCGGGTTTATTGTCAGTGCATATTGGTCAAATGGGTATCTGCCAACGACTAATCCTTGTTCTTTTGAACGTTGTGTATCAGCCTATTTCACAACTTGGACGTTACGACGCTGCATGTCTTTACAAAAACGTTCACCATAATTACCTGCTCAACGTATACTGGATTAGGCTACCAGTAAGAACGCCTTTCATCCCCGCTTCACGGATTGATACCATCGCTACCGTGGGGGAAGTACTTTCACACCTTGCACCTAGTGGGGCGGACTTCCTTAAGAGTCTATTGACTCACCTGCTGTCTTCGCCAGTTTGCTCGGCAGGCGTCACCGCCATCATCAATGAGTTGTCAAAGTCATATTCATATACCTTGCGGCTCATCCCCGCTTCACCGATTAACGGCGAAGTTTCGAGCCAACGAATCGCACACCCAATCATCCATAAATCGGGCATAAAAAAGACCATACCCACCCCCAACTCCTTCAAGGAGTTGAGCAAGACGGTCATCCAGAGGCTTAAGGTACAGGGCACCCATCAAAGGAGAAAGGGGACACCCCAAGGAGATCCCCTGCAAGATATCAACATAATTCCCACCATCAGAAACATATCTCCGTAAATATTTCTCAATTAAACCCAGCACCTGCTCATCCGGGACATATTCCCGCACCAACCCCAGGAGTATCTCGTGATTGATACTGGCATAATATCCCTTCACATCCGTGCGAAACACATACTGATAATTCCCAACCTGAGCCGCCACTTCCCGCACCGCCGCCTTGCCACCCCCAGTGCCAGCCAGGTGAAAACACCGCTCTGATAAATGGGGACGAAGGTGATTGGTTAGTACCAGGGATATCGCTTTCAGTACCAGAGCATCTAGTGAAGTCCACCATTCAAAATACCTATCTTTCCCCCGAATCATCCGCAATTCCCGAAAGCAATAGGAACCAGCCAGCAACTGCTGTTGAATTCGCGGTTTAATCTCCCCCCAACTCCGCCGCACCTGCCAGACATCCCCATTGAAGTGGTAATGCTCTCGTTTCTGGCACATCCACCCAAAAGCTTGCTCCAAAATCTCATCCGAAGCAATTTGTTCAATCAGAGCAACCAAATATTCCCTCCAAAGTCAGATGTATGGTGTTAGTGGCGGTAGTCAGAGATGAATAAATTATAGAGAAATTTGTGGAAGAGCCTTCTAGCCTGTTTGAATCTCTCAACGGGCAAGATGCCAGATCCACAAGAGGAATGAGAATACGTCAGGCTACGAGACTTCAGGAGCAGTACATTATCTTATAGGCGTACACCTTCTCCATTATGCATAATAATAGCAAAAAAAACACAGAAACACAAGCAACCCATAGGCAAATGAGAATATCTTCCCCCACACCCCAAGCCCTGACCTAAGTGATAGTCATAATGCGATATCTTCAAAGAGAGCGATCGCGAAATTCTGACTCCAGACGATGCTCAACGCTCCATAAGTATCAACTCACAAAGCTTCAATATCTTCCCTAGATAGTTGGGTTATTTCCATAATAGTATCCACATCTAAACCCTGTAGTTTACATGAGCGTGCGATCGCTATTGTTTTTTGTTGGATACCTTGTTGTATACCTTCTTCCCTACCTCTAATTTTAGCTTCCTCAATCTGTTCAATTTGCCATTGTGCCTCAAACTCTTGGGTACTCAAGATACTGGCTTCGTAACTCTTGTTATCCATATAACGGTTGTACGCTGCTCTTTCTTGTTCTGAGAGATTATTTACTCGCAAGGTTTCCTTGGCTTCTACCATGCCTTTCGCAACAAAATCCTCTTTAATCTCGCTGTTTTTGAGAAAATAGATCCACTCCTCAAGACTACTTTTCGCTAACCCCTTAAAATTCTTTACTTTTAGCAGGTAGTATTCTGGAAAGATCTCTGCTACTTTTTCGATTTTATATTTTTTTTCTTGAGCTAGGGTAGGTTCTAGAATATCACCGAGATTCACTCCCACGAACTCACCGCGCTGACGATAAATATAGTCATCTCCTTTGCCCAGGTTAAAATAGACGATATTGACTGAGTAGATTTTCCTGATTTTCCCGTACTCTTGTCCTTGTTCTAGATATTCAGTAACTAACTGAGAAACACCGTAGAGCATACGATGAAAATAATCTAGTTGGGAATTGTTTTGAACTTCGATGAGGATTAACTCGGAGTTTGCCGTTTCCGCAAGAATATCTACGCGGTTAGCTTTATCATCTTCTGTCTGTTGATTAGCTTCACTTTCGAGAAGGGTTTTGATGGTGATATCTTGGGCTAATAACTCACTTAAAAACCCTTCCAAGACTACATAATTAGCCTTATTGCGTAGTAGTCTTTTGATGGCCCAATCAAAGCGTATATGTCTAGTAGCCATAGTGCGAGCGCGGATCTTGTAGGGTGCGTTAACGATAGTGTAACGCACCGAAAACTCAGCCTATGTCAAAGAAGAATAGTGTCTTGAGAAAATCCGTGAATATCTTCCCCGACACCCCAAGTCCCGACCTAAGTGATAGTTGAAATGCGATATCTTCAAAGAGAGCGGTTGCTAAGTGGTACTTCAATAGTGCGATATCATTAAAAACAATACCCACCGCAGTTTTCAACCCCTATGGTGATTGGTGGGCAAAAAGGGGGAAGTTATCAGTCCAATTGTCGAAGAGCTTCAATTTGCCCACCCTACGAAAGAATGCGATCGCACTGCATTTACCTTTGATATTCTCTCGTAACTCATGTACCAACAGGGCTGACAAGTTTTCATTTGCATAAAACCATTACATCCCAATCATTCTCACTATGGTGAGAAGCAATAAGAGCATCAATTTCTTCTGGGTTAGCCCGGTAATAGGTTCGTGCTGCCAACTCGTCGAAATGAGTCAATCCTGGAAAATCCGACCCTAATGCCTCCTCATCCAGCCCTTGGTTTGCCAGAGAAATTAACGTCCAAACGGCAATTCGGGTGTTCCGAATGCGGGCTAGGCCACCACACTAATCTGAAAATAGACGCGGGGACGTGGAGACGTAGGGAGAGGGATTTTCATACATGGTAGTGAAAAAATTTTTTCCATCGGGACTGCCTTCTGGATCGTGAACACACCATAAGAAGAAACTCACAAAGCTTCAATATCTTCTCTAGATAGTTGGGTTATTTCCATAATAGTCTCCACATCTAAACCTTGCTGTTTACATGAGCGTGCGATCGCTATTGTTTTTTGTTGAATGCCTTGTTGGATACCTTCTTCCCTACCTTGTTGGATACCTTCTTCCCTACCTTGTTGGACACCTTGTTGGATGCCTTGTTGTATACCTTCTTCCCTACCTTGTTGGATACCTTCTTCCCTACCTTGTTGGATACCTTCTTCCCTACCTTGTTGTATACCTTCTTCCCTACCTCTAATTTTAGCTTCCTCAATCTGTTCAATTTGCCATTGTGCCTCAAACTCTTGGGTACTCAAGATACTTGCTTCGTAACTCTGACTACATAATTCGCCTTATTGTTTAGTAGTCTTTTGATCGCCCAATCAAAGCGTATATGTCTGGTAGCCATAGTTGGTACGGTGATCTTACTACTGACTATTTTAGCTACAGTAGTGGCGTGGCAAGCTTAATTTGATGGATTAGTTTTCAACTGGTGTTGGGCTTCGTTATTCCCAACACTTTATATATGAGCGCCTAACGACGAATTTAGAATTTAGAATTTAGAATTTAGAATTCATTATTTCAGCCTGCTTGTCACCCCCTGAGCTTGTCACCAATGATAGCGGAGTGAAGAATCTCGGCATATGCCCCGTATGAACAGGGCAAAAATCTGACTTTTCTTACTTTTTAAGTCTACTTTTTCGACTGAAAGACCTAACTCAAATGAATCAATATGGAAAAGTATATTGATAAAATTAGTCAAAATAGCAACAGTAAATTATCATGAATCTATTTGGGAGAAATTCTAAATAACAATAAAATGCCATGACATTTTTAACTCTTTCAACTGTATTTGTTGCTCCATATCGGGAAAATGAAATTAATAATAACCTCAATAATTTAAAAGAATACCTTGTGGACCCAAATTCAGTTTCCCAATTAACAAGGAGTACTTTAGCTCGTAATTTTACTGAGATTAAAAATTTACAGATTATAGCCCACGCAGGTGGTAAGAATGATGTCAGAATAGATCTGTCAGGGGAAAATCAGAATTATGTTATCAGTCAAGATTTATGTCAAAGGTTGAAACAGATATTTATTAATGCCAACAACATTGTTTTGTTAGTCTCTTATATAGAAGAACTTACAGTAAAAGACACCACAATCCGTGGCTGCAATGGAGCGATCACTTCTCAAGGTTGTGGCAATTACAGGGCTGGTGAGACAAACACTGTTAATCTTCATCAACTAAAGTATCAAGGGGAGCTACAAGGTTGGTGGAGAACAATCGGTTAGCAATAACTACGGTAATTAGGGTTTGCTGAATAAGTCGATTGATTCGGGTTTTGAAGTAATAAGTATAGCAACCGCCACAACGGTTAGGACACTAGGTTTAACTTGAAATAATAAACGACGTTAATCTGATGTCCTAATGACCCTGGCGGTTGCTATAACCCTCTTCTGTCACTCTCCGAGAAGCCTTGTATTTTCTGAATCCCAGAGCGTATATAGGGCAGTCGATCGCACAATTTTTTCCGAGTAGAAATTCCTGAGAGTGCGAAATTGGTCAAAATGCAATCA
>JAAHGL010000334.1 GCA_010692635.1 Symploca sp. SIO2C1
CATCACTGAGCTCAAAACTCACACAACTGACTCAGCAGCAGGGAGTGACGTTATTTATGACCCTGTTAGCAGCCTTCAAAGTCTTACTCTATCGCTACACAGCTCAAGAACAAATTGCGGTAGGCTCACCTATTGCTAACCGCAACCGGAGTGAAATAGAGGGGTTGATTGGCTTTTTTGTCAACTCCCTGGTGATGTACACAGATTTGAGCGGACAACCAAGTTTTATTGAAGTATTAAACCGAGTCAAGCAAACAGCCCTAGAAGCCTACTCCCACCAAGACTTACCCTTTGAGAAAATTGTAGAAGAGTTGCAACCAGAACGTTCCCTCTCGCAACATCCCTTATTTCAGGTGATGTTTGCCGTGCAACAGTCGGAAGTAGCTAAACCATCCTTCAGTCTGCCCAATTTAGAGGTGGGTTGGTATCAAGAGGCAGGAGCCGAAATGACGGTGAGGTTTGACCTAGAATTGCACCTGTGGCCAGTAGGAGACAAAATCCAAGGGTTCTGTGCCTACAACCGAGATTTGTTTGAAGCCGAAACAATTCAACGGATGTTGTCACATTATCAGAACTTGCTGAGTGCAGTAGTGGAGAATCCCTCACAACCTATCAGCCTACTGCCGCTGATGAGTGACACAGAACAGCAGCAATTATTGGTGGCATGGAACAACACCAAAACTAATTACCCGACTAACCAATGTATCCAGGAGTTATTTGAAGCTCAGGTGGAAAAAACACCAGATGCAGTAGCAGTAGTCTTTGGAGAGCAACAGCTGACTTATTCTCAGTTGAATAGCAAAGCCAATCAACTAGCTCATTACTTGCAAAAGTTGGGAGTCGAACCAGATACGCTAGTGGGTATTTGTGTCGAGCGTTCAGTAGAGATGCTCGTAGGGCTATTAGCCATACTCAAAGCAGGAGGAGCTTATGTACCATTAGACTCAAGCTATCCGTCAGAACGTTTAGCTTATATGCTTTCTGATGCGAGAATATCAGTGTTGCTCACCCAACAATCATTAGTGACATTGTTACCGGAGCATCAAGCTGAGATTGTGTGTTTGGATAGTGACTGGAGCACCATTGCACAGTTTTCTACAGAGTTATTGAGCAGTGAAGTTAAACCGTCGAACCTAGGCTATATCATCTACACCTCGGGCTCCACAGGTAAACCTAAAGGAGTTGCCATGAGCCAACGTGCTCTGGTGAACCTGATTAGGTGGCAGCAGCAGGAAGCCATTTTTGGTCAAGGTGCCACAACATTGCAATTTGCTCCCATTAGCTTCGACGTATCCTTCCAAGAAATTTTCTCTACCTGGTGTTCAGGAGGAAGCCTGGTTTTAGTTTCTCAAGAAGTAAGGCGTGAGCCTTTGGCTTTGATGCAATTGCTGGCTGACAACAAAGTACATAGGCTATTCCTACCTTTTGTCGCCTTACAGCAGTTGGCAGCAGTTGCTCCCCAGTGCCCAACTTTGCCACAACTGCGTGAGATTGTCACAGCAGGGGAACAGTTGCAGGTGACTCCAGACCTAGTTGAGTTGAGCAACCGACTTCCCAACTGTAGAGTGCAAAATCAATACGGACCTTCCGAAAGCCATGTAGTTTCTGCCTACACTTTACCAAGGGCAGCCGCCAGTTGGCCGAAACTCCCCCCTATTGGTCGTCCCATTGCTAACACTCAACTCTACATCCTCAGCCGTGAGCTACAGCCAGTGCCCATAGGTGTAATCGGAGAATTATATATCGGTGGAGTTGCTTTGGCAGATGGCTATCTCAACCGCCCAGAACTGACAGCGGACAAATTCATTGCCAACCCCTTTGACAAGGAAAGTAAAAAGCAAAAGTCAAAACTGTATAAGACGGGGGATTGGGCTCGCTATTTACCAGATGGCAATATTGAATTCCTCGGTAGGATAGACAACCAAGTAAAAATCCGAGGTTACCGCATAGAAACAGGGGAAGTAGAAGCTACCCTAAATCAACATCCCACGGTCAAAGAAACAGTAGTAGTGGCGAGGGAAGACAACCCAGGGGACAAACGTCTAGTAGCATACCTAGTGAGTGAAACCGAAAGCACTACTATCTCAAACCCAGAGCTATCAGATATTCACCTGAAAAGTTGGGAAGAAGTATTTGAACAAATCTACTCTGAGCTAAGTGAAGTCAGTGACCCCCTGTTCAACACTACTGGTTGGCGTAGCAGTTATGACAAAGAACTGATACCAGAAAGACAAATGGAAATGTGGGCTAATGATATTGTGACTCAAGTCTTAGCCCACAAACCCCAGAGGGTGTGTGAAATAGGTTGTAGGACAGGAATGCTACTGTTTCAGATAGCACCCCAAACACAAGCTTATTACGGAATCGATATCTCACAGGCATCGCTGGAGTATATCCAAAAACAAATAGCACAGCAACCAGAAAAATATGCTCATGTCACCCTAGCTCACAAACAGGCGGCGGACATGAGTGACATTGCCAATAACAGCTTTGATGTCGTGCTTCTAAGCTCTGTCGTCCAGTATTTACCGAGCATAGAGTATCTGCTGCAAGTTATAGAAGATAGTATCCGGGTAGTCAAACCAGGAGGGATGATTTTCTTAGGGGATATCCGCTGTTTGCCATTAATGAGAGCATTTCACACCTCAGTGGAACTGCACAAAGCGACCCCATCATTGTCAGTAAAACAACTACAGCAAAGTATAGACAGAAAAATACAGCAGGAGACAGAGTTGTTGGTCTCACCGGAGTTGTTTGTCGCCCTCAAAGACATTTATCCAAAAATCAGCCATGTACAGATACGTTTACAGAGGGGAAGTGAACATAATGAACTAAATAAATATCGCTATAGTGTGCTGTTGCACATAGAAGCACAACCAGCATCAGTAATCGAAGCCCCTGTAGAAAATGGGGTAGATATGTCCATCGAAGAGATAGAGGCATATCTCAAGCAAAAGCAACCCGAATCAATCTGCTTTAGTAACTTAGCCAATAGCCGGGTTGCAACTGATCTCAATGCAGTAGAGTTACTCTCACAAACAGAGTCAAAACTCAAGGTGCAACAGTTGAAACAACAGTTACAAGACAAGCCCACCAATAGTATCGATCCAGAACAGCTAGAGCAACTGAGTGCCTCTTTGGGGTATTCCCTGGAGTTGTGTTGGTCAGCCAAAGGTGGACAAGGGTTTATAGATGCGGTGTTTGTGCGTGATGAGTTAGCAGCAGAGGGAATAGTGTTAACACCACTAACTCAACAATCAGTGGTAGGGTCGAACTGGCACTTATATGGCAATAATCCCTTGGCTTCTGTGAGTGCCAAACAAGTGATACCGCAGTTGAGGGAGTATCTGGAGCAGCAGTTACCCGAGTATATGGTGCCTTCTGGGTATGTAGTATTGCCACAACTACCACTGACTCCCAATGGCAAGGTAGACCGTAAAGCATTACCAGCACCGGATATAACTAGTAGTCTCTCCACAGAATTCGTAGCTCCTGAGACTCCAACAGAGAAAGCCTTAGCCGAAATTTGGGCAGAGGTGCTGGGTATCAAACAGGTGGGGAGACATGACAAGTTCTTTGAGTTGGGTGGACATTCTTTGATTGCTACCCAAGTTGTCTCTCGCATACGACAAGCTTTTGGCATGGAGTTTCCTTTGAGTAAACTATTTGAATCTTCTACAGTCGAGAGTCTTAGTAAGTATATCGATACAAGCATTTGGGCCGCACAAACACCTCCAACTACTCAAGTTAAGACAACTAGAAAACGTGATCAAGGAGTCCTCTGAGGGAGCAGGGAAACAGGGAAAAAAATGATTATTAGCCATTTTTTTTTCGATTCCCAAACAACAAACAACCAATAACCAATAACCAATAATGATAGAAGAGTTTTTATTTGAGCTGCGCAACCAAGATATTCAACTTTGGCTTGAAGGAGGGCAACTACACTATAGTGCTCCTGAGGGAAAACTGACACCAACTTTGCTAGCTCAACTGCGCGATCGCAAAGCAGAAGTCATAAGCTTTCTGTACAATGCTAAACAATCTTTAGACTCACAGCAGTCTCCACTCAAGCCTATTAAACGAGACGGCAATTCTCTACCATTATCATTTGCCCAACAAAGGCTATGGTTTATTGAAAAAACTGGGTTAAGTAGCAACGCCTACAATATGCCTTTGACCCTACATCTAATAGGTGAATTAGATGAACTTGCTCTACAACATAGTCTCAACCAAATCATCGCTCGCCATGAATCTCTCAGAACCACCTTCAGCGAAATTAATGGCACACCAGTACAGGTAATTAAATCTCCATTTGAACTAGAGCTAGCCAAAAAAGATCTAAGTGAGTTAATACTATCCCAACAGAAAACCCAACTACAACAGTTGCTGCAAACAGAAAATGAACAACAGTTCGCTCTCGAAGTAGACCCACCAATACGAGCTGTGCTCTTTGAGCTAGGAGCAACAGAACATATACTTCTAGTCACTCTACATCACATTGCTAGTGATGGCTGGTCACTAACCGTATTTACCAAAGAAATATCGGCTCATTATACCGCTATATTACAAAACCAACCATCTCCATTACCAGAGCTACCAATACAATATGCAGATTTTGCTGTGTGGCAGAGGAACTACTTACAAGGTCAAACTCTGCAAACACAACTAGACTACTGGAAACAAAAGCTTCAAGGGCTACCCCAACTACAACTGCCCACAGACTATCCTCGACCCACAGTAGAAAGCTTCAACGGAGCGGGTCTACCAATAAACCTACCAACATCACTGAGCTCAAAACTCACACAACTGACTCAGCAGCAGGGAGTGACGCTATTTATGACCCTGTTAGCAGCCTTCAAGGTCTTACTCTATCGCTACACAGCTCAAGAACAAATTGCGGTGGGTTCGCCCATCGCTAACCGTAACCGCAGGGAAATAGAAGGGTTGATTGGCTTTTTTGTCAACTCCCTGGTGATGCACACCAATTTGGGGGGACAACCAAGTTTTATTGAAGTATTAAACCGAGTCAAGCAGACAGCTTTAGAAGCATACTCCCACCAAGACTTACCCTTTGAGAAAATTGTAGAAGAGTTGCAACCAGAACGTTCCCTCTCACAAAACCCCTTGTTCCAGGTATCCTTTGCTGTTCAGCAGTCGGAAGTATTAAAGCCATCCTTCAGCCTGCCCAACTTAGAAGTGGGTTGGTATCAAGAGGCAGGAGCCGAAATGACGGTGAGGTTTGACCTAGAATTGCACCTATGGCCAGTGGAAGAGCAAATCCTTGGGTTCTGTGCCTACAACCGAGACTTGTTTGAGGGCGAAACAATTCAACGGATGCTATCTCATTATCAAAATTTGCTGAGTGCAGTAGTAGAGAATCCCAACCAACCTATTAGTCTACTACCCTTGATGAGTCAAACTGAACAGCAACAGTTATTGGTGGCATGGAACGATACTAAAAAAGATTACCCTACAGACAAATGTATCCATGAGTTATTTGAAGCTCAGGTAGAAAAAACTCCAGAGGCAATAGCATTAGTCTTTGAGGAGCAACAGCTAACTTACTCTCAGTTAAACAGCAAAGCTAATCAACTAGCTCACCACTTGCAGGAGTTGGGAGTGGAACCAGATGTGCGAGTGGGTATCTGTGTAGAGCGCTCACTGGAAATGATTGTCGGTTTATTAGCCATACTAAAAGCAGGAGGAGCTTATGTGCCACTTGACCCCAGCTATCCTCCATCCCGCCTCAATTACATGATCTGTGATGCCCAACTATCACTAGTGC
>JAAHGL010000335.1 GCA_010692635.1 Symploca sp. SIO2C1
ACCCAGGGATTTCCCATGAAAGTGCAAGGTTTCTGGAGCCCATCGATACAATTTCCTTGCACTTATTTAGCACAAAAATGCTTGAAAGCATTCTCTGGTATAGCTTCCACACTTATGCAGCAAGCCCTACTTAATAACCGAAAAAAGAACAATCAATTTCAGTACTCAAACCGTCCAATCTTATCACTGCTCCCTGCTCCCTGCTCCCTACCTTCACAGGTCAATTTTCTCTATTGCGTGCAAGATCTCAGAATAGAGTGCGAACATCTTGCTTGCATTGGACTGATCGATCGCGAGCGAGACACTTGCACTACATTCTTAAATTCTAAATTCTAAATTCTAAATTCTAAATTCCCCAACGGGTTTCTAAGCCACCAAATTAGCTGTGCCACCCCACTACCCACCCTATCCCAACATCTTTACCGAATCTTCACATAATTCAGAGTTTACTTCATTAAAACTTTGCAAAAAGAGTAGTACTAGATGCCTAAAATCCTAACTATACTCAGCACTCATGAAACTTCTCCACATCAGCAAAAAGGTTACTCAATTTAACTTAGAGCCTTTCGCCATAAGTTTTGTTTTCAGCAGTGTGCAGTATATATCAGGTTGCAACTTAGGAATATACAAATGGCTAGTTTTACTGTTACAAACCTTCTAGACTTCGGGACAGGCAGTTTGCGTCAGGCAATTTTGGATGCCAACGGACTAGGGGGTGCAGATGAGATTTTATTTTACCCTGGGCTCAGTGGTGGCACAATTAACCTCACTAGTGGAGAGTTATTGATTACGGATGATCTCAGTATCAATGGTTTAGGTGCTGATTTTCTCGGCGTTGATGCTGGTGGTTTCTCCAAGGTTTTTAATGTTGATGATGGAGATGATGGCAACTTCCTTGATGTACTCCTTAATGGGTTGACGATTACGGGGGGAAGTGCAGAATTCTTCGGTGAAGGTGGTGGTGGTATCTCGAACGCAGAGAACTTGACACTGAGTAACAGTATCATCTCTGGTAATTCTAGTTTTTACGATGCTGGTGGTATCTCTAACTCAGGTGAGTTGACAGTAACCAACAGTTCTATCTCTGATAATCAAGCTTTCTTTTACGGTACTGGTGGTATCTCTAACTCAGGTGAGTTGACAATAACCAACAGTTCTATTAATCAAAATTTCGGTCTAACCATAGGTGGTATCAAAAACTCAGGTGAGTTGACGATGACGAATAGCACCATCTCTGGCAACTCTAGTAGAGGCACAGCTGGTATCTATAACTTAGGTGAGGTGTCAGTAACCAACAGCACTATCTCTGGCAATGATGCTATATACGGTGATACTGTTGCCAATAGAGGTGAGCTGACAGTGACCAACAGTACTATTTCTAGCAATACTAGTTTCTTTGGTACTACTGTTACGAACTCAGGTGAGTTGACACTGACTAACAGCACTATCTCTGGCAACTCTAGTTACTTCAGTAGTAGTGTCACTAACTATAGCGGTGTCTCAGCTACTGTTAGTAACACCATTATTGCTGGAAATATCGGTAATACTTCAGCCGACGTTTTTGGAGATTTTACGAGTAATGGCTTCAACCTGATTGGTGACATTACTGGTAGTACTGGTTTTGATAATGACCTAACATTTGCTTCCCTAGGTGGCATCAGCATTCAAGATGTAATAGACACTAACTTAGCCGACAATGGTGGTTTGACCCTCACTCATGCCTTAATTGGTGGTAGTCCTGCTATTGATGCTGGTAATAACGATGATATCAGTGCTCTGACGGATCAGCGGGGTGCAGGCTTTGACAGGATTGTGGATGGTAATAATGACACAATTGCGATTGTGGACATTGGCGCATTTGAAGTACAACAGCAATCGACTTCTGTCCCAGAACCATCTTCAATGCTGGGTTTATTTGGTCTGGTAATTGTTGCCTCTGGCTCCATCCTGAAGCGCAAACTGCAACAGAAATTGTGATATCTGATTTGGGAATGGGGGAAGAAGAATTTTCATCAGGTTGCAACTTAGGAATATACAAATGGCTAGTTTTACCGTTACAAACCTTCTAGACTTTGGAACAGGCAGTTTGCGTCAGGCAATTTTGGATGCCAATGGACTAGGGGGTGCAGATGAGATTTTATTTGACTCTGGGCTCAGTGGTGGCACAATTAACCTTACTGGTGGAGAGTTATTGATTACTGATGACCTCAGTATTAGTGGTCTAGGTGCTGACTTTCTCAGTGTTGATGCTGGTGGTTTCTCCCGCGTTTTTAATATTGGTGGCACAGACTCTATTGATGTGCTGTTTGAGGGGCTAACGATTACTGGAGGAAACTCAAATAACAATGGTGGCGGTATCTTAAATAACTTCAATAGTGCTTTAAGCATTACCAATAGCATCATTAGTGGCAACCAAACAGCCTTCGACGGTGGTGGTATTGCTAATCTCGGTACATTGACAGTAATCGACAGTCTGGTGTCAGGGAATTCAGCAGGAGATGACGCTGCGGGACTCGTCAACTTCTCTAGCGGTACGTTGATGGTTATCGACAGCACCCTTTCAGGAAACTCTGCGGTTGATGTTGGTGGTGGTATTGGCAATAACGGCGAATTAACGGTTATCAACAGCTCAATTTCCGAAAACTCAGCACGATTGGGTGGTGGTATCCAAAACTTCCTTGGTACAGCGACGATCATAGACAGCACTCTCAGCCATAATTCGTCGCGTGTTGGTGGGGGTATCTTCAACGAACCTGACCCCACTAGCATTTTAACCGTCACCAACAGTACAATCTCGGGCAATACAGCAGAGACAAACGGCGGTGGCATTTTTAATGGCGGTGGTAGCATTCTTAATGTGAGCAACAGCACTATAACTGATAACACTGCTGATAGTGATGGGAATGGCTCTGGCAACAGTGGTGGTATCTTCAATCTCAGCAGTGCTGAGATTGAAGATACCATCATTGCTGGGAACTTTGATACGACTAATAACGCTGGCTCCGGAAGTATTGTACCTGATGTTTCAGGTGAGTTCACTAGCAACGGCTATAACCTAATTGGTAATGTCGATGGGGGCACTGGTTTTAATGCTACAGGTGATCAGGTTGGCACTAGCACTAATCTCCTTGACCCCCTGCTTGGTTCCCTGCAAGATAATGGTGGTCGCACTCTAACTCATGCTCTTCTTTCTGGAAGCCCTGCTCTTGATGCTGGTGACCCTAACTTTACCCCACCTCCGGAATTTGACCAACGAGGCATAGGCTTTGACAGGATTGTGGATGGTAATAATGACACAATCGCGATTGTGGACATTGGCGCATTTGAAGTACAGCAACAATCGACTTCTGTCCCAGAACCATCGTCAATGCTGGGTTTATTTGCTCTGGTAATTGTTGCCTCTGGCTCAATCCTGAAGCGCAAATTGCAACATAAATTGTGATATCTGGCTTGGGAAAGGGGGAAAAAGAACTTTCATCAGGTTGCAACTTAGGAATATACAAATGGCTAGTTTTACCGTTACAAACCTTCTAGACTTTGGAACAGGCAGTTTACGTCAGGCAATTTTGGATGCCAATGGACTAGGGGGTGCAGATAATATTTTATTTGACCCTGGGCTCAGTGGTGGCACAATTAACCTCACTAGTGGAGAGTTATTGATTACTGATGATCTCACTATTAGTGGTCTAGGTGCTGACTTTCTCAGTGTTGATGCTGGTGGTTTCTCCCGGGTTTTTAATATTGATGACGGAGATGATGATAACTTCCTTGATGTGCTCCTTGAGGGGTTGACAATTACTGGGGGAGGTGTGCAGGCATTGGGTGAAGAAGGTGGCGGTGGCATCTTTAATGCAGAGAACTTGGCGGTGAGTAAAAGCACCATCTCTGGTAACTTTTCCAACAACACTGGTAGTATCTCTAACTCAGGTGAGCTGATAGTAACCAACAGCACTATTTCTGGCAATCTTGGTATCTTCGATACCGGTGGTATCTCTAACTCAGGTAAGTTGACGGTAACCGACAGCACTATTTCTGCTAACAGTGGTTATTTTGGTATCGCTGGTATCTCTAACTCAGGTGATTTAACAGTAACCAACAGCACTATTTCTGGCAACGGTGGTCGAATCATAGGTGGTATTTATAACTCAGGTGAGCTGACAGTAACCAACAGCTCCATTTCTGGCAACGGTAGTAAAAATATAGCTGGTATCTCTAACTTAGGTCAGGCCTCAGTAACCAATAGCACTATCTCTAACAATTATGGTGAATACGGTGGTAGTATTGGGAACTTAGGTGAGCTGACAGTAACCAACAGTACTATCTCTGGTAACGGTGGTCTCAGTAGTAGTTTTACTAACTCAGGTGAATTAACACTGACAAACAGTACTATCTCTGGTAACTTTAGTTCTTTTGGTGGTAGTATTACGAACTCAGGTGAACTGAGACTAACAAACAGTACTATCTCTGGCAACGCTGGTCTCAGTAGTAGTGTTACGAACTATAGCGGTGGCTTAGCTACTGTTAGTAACACCATGATTGCCGGAAATATGAATTATTCGAGTTACGATAATACTTTGGGTGACGTTTCTGGGGATTTTACTAGTAATGGCTTCAACCTGATTGGTGACATCACTGGTAGTACTGGTTTTGATAATGACCTAACATTTGCTTCCCTAGGTGGCATCAGTATTCAAGATGTAATAGACACTAACTTAGCCGACAATGGTGGTTTCACCCTCACTCATGCCTTAATTCCTGGTAGTCCTGCCATTGATGCTGGTAATAACGATGATATCAGTGCTCTGACGGATCAGCGGGGTGCAGGCTTTGACAGGATTGTGGATGGTAATAATGACACAATCGCGATTGTGGACATTGGCGCATTTGAGGTACAGCAACAACCGACTTCTGTCCCAGAATCATCTTCAATGCTGGGTTTATTTGGTCTGGTGATTGTTGCCTCTGGTTCAATCCTGAGGCGCAAATTGCAACAGAAATTATGATATAGCAGTTTGCTCTGCTATGCGGTACATGGTTGATCCCCCTCCCTTCCCCCTTGGAAAGGGGGAAGCCAGAGGATGCTTCGCTTTTGGTTCGACGGGGGACTTTTGTTGACTGTACTTTATTACAGCGCTTTGCGCTGTATCTGGTTTGGAAATTGGGAATGGGGGAAGAATACCCCTCTTCTGTCAGACTCCGGTTTTTCCTATTATGAGTAATTTCCAAAGCCAATATATACTCAACGGTCTGGGATGAGGTGATTGCATTTTGACCAATTTCGCACTCTCAGGAATTTCTACTCGGAAAAAATTGTGCGATCGACTGCCCTATATAAGCTCTGGGATTCAGAAAATACAAGGCTTCTCGGAGAGTGACAGAAGAGGGGTAATTTTAGTTAGGGCTTGCTGCATAAGTGTGGAAGCTATGCCAGAAAAGGCTTTCAATCATTTTTTTCGAGCCCATCGAGACAATTTCCTTGCACCATCGTAGGGAAACACCCGCTTAAATTCCGAATATGAGCTAAAAGTAAGCAGATTTTTAAGAGCTACTTTCACTTCAATTAATTGCCTCAAAGAGTTGCGCAGCAAGCGATA
>JAAHGL010000336.1 GCA_010692635.1 Symploca sp. SIO2C1
TGACGCCAAGTATTTGATTGAAATCGGTGTTCAATGTTCACTCAGGCAACTCCTGGAACATGGTTTTTTCCACGCAGATCCTCATCCCGGCAATTTGTTAGCAACAGAAGATGGAAAGCTTGCCTACGCTTGACTAACGATACCAGATTGGGTTACGAAGGTAACACTGACGCTGATCTAGTCCTTAGTGACCTTACTTACCGTCATCTCCTTGGGGATAATTTCGCCTTCATTGTTGGTACTGAAGGAGTTAACGCGGTTAATGTCTTCCGAGGGGCAAACCGAGTGGAGAGTGCAGGTTTTGGTCCTCTTTCTGCTTTAGCTCAGCGTAACCCAATTATTGCTATTGGTGGAGGACGAGCAGGAGTAGGATTTGACTGGCAAATTAGCGATCGCTTTAGCTTACAGACTGTATATTCGGTAAGATTGCCCGAAGATCCTGATATTGGCGGCATATTTGGTAGCGAGCAAGGGGAAAATACTGTAGGTCTCCAATTAAGTATTGCACCAACTAATACCATTGATCTGGCTCTCAACTATATTAATTCTTATTCTCCTTTGGGCAGATTGAGAACTGGAATCGGAGATGATCAGGTAACAGTGGGAACGCCGATTAATACCAATGCTTTCGGTGGAACCTTATCTTGGCGAGTCATTCCCCAAGTAACTATTGGTGCTTGGGGAGGATATGCTACTTCCGCCAGACAGGGTGACTCTGGGAGTGTAGAAACAACTAATTGGATGGTGTTTCTTAACTTTCCCGATTTGGGTGGAGCAGGTAATCTAGGAGGCATCTATGTCGGTCAACCACCGAAAATTACTAGTAGTGATTTACCTACAGGGGAAAATATTCCCAATCTGCTAGCAGGGGGTATCGGTACTCCAGGGGGTCAACCAGGAACCACTACTCATGTAGAAGTATTCTACCGCTATCGACTTTCCGAGAACATTGCCATTACCCCAGGTTTCATCGTCATTTTTAACCCAGCACATACTCCTGAAAGTGACACTATTGGTATTGCAGCACTCCGAACCACTTTTACGTTTTAAGTAACAACTCATTACTCATTACATCGATCTGATTACTCTGATTACCATAGTTTATTGCCATGAACTTTCAATCAATTCGAGCAGCTTGTGGACTAACTATAACTGGAAGTATTGTTCTAGCTCTAGCAACTACTGCTTATGCCCAATCCGATAGTATTCCAGTTACAGGCGGACGAGCTATTTTCAACAATACCCAAATTTTTGTACCTGTTCCTAATAATATTGACCCGAGGAGTGTAGTTTTCACAGGGAGAACTCCTGACTCTATTTTTATCAGAACCAGCCAAGGCAATATACCTCTTAATGCCATATTCCAGGCAACCACACTGCCAATATTGGATACTACGGCTGATGGTATTCCTAGTATAGGAGACAGGGGTGGTGTATTTGGTAATTTAACTTTCCGAGGATTTACTGCTGCTGGAGAACCTGGGCTTTTTACTAATATTCCTACAGAACTGAACTTTCAGATAAATTCCGGTAACTTTAGTGCTGTTGCTCAACCTTTCACACAATATCAAACTCCTCCAACCACTTTCACTCAGGTAGGTACAATCTCGACTCCTACATCATTTACTGTTGTTACGAGAACAATTCCTGTAGTGACAGTGCAGTTCCAACCAGGTACAAATCCCCCTCAATCCTTGCCTACTTTTCCTGCATCTTTGTTTAACACAGATATTCCAGGAAACAGTTATGATGCTAGTTTTAATGCTCAGATAACTGATGGCTCAGTATCCCTTCCCACACCACCAGGATTTAACCCCACGGGTACTCCTACTGGTAATCAAAATAACAGTACTGTTGGTTTTAACAACCCCAACACTGCTCCAACAGTGTTTATCGATCGCTCCATTAACATCAATATCAATATTAGTAATAGTACTGGTATTACCCAATTTTCTCCTGTCCTCCCAGTAGTATTTTTCCCTGGCTCATTTACTTTTATCAATGTTCGCAGTGGGTGGTGGTGTGATCCGCCGATAGCCGAAGGTTTTGAATACGAGATGATTCCCAGAGACATGCCCATTGGTTTGACTAGTCGAGTTTTTCCTGGTATGACTGGTCAAGATACGGCTTCTGATGCAATTTTTACTAAGATTAGCGGTTTTCCTGAAGCAGTGGATCAAGATGACCGCTTTACTGTTGCGGTTGAAGGTAAAGTACTAGGAGAGTTTGGCCCTGGAGAAACTCTTGATTTCGGTGATTATCAGGAGGAGCTAGGAGATTTATTAGTCAATGGTGAAGGAGTGAAGAAGTTCACCATCAGTGCCATCGATCCCGGAGTAGATGCTGCTGATCCTGAAGCTTTTCCCCTGAGGCTCGAATTCAATACCCCTACTGCCAGTTTTGAGATGCGAGCGATTGAGACTCAACAGGCAGCAATTGCGGAAGATGCAACTGAGCCGGTGGCTATTTTTCCTGAAGAGGCCGAGATTCTGTTAGAGAATAGCAGTAATTAGGGCTTGCCTCATCTTGGTTGATTAACATTGAATAACATTGGCAGCTAGTCCCCCACGAGCAGTTTCTTTGTATTTACTGTGCATATCTGCTCCAGTCATCCGCATGGTTGCAATCACCTTGTCAAGGGAAACAATGTGTCTCCCATCTCCCCGTAAGGCAATACGAGAAGCATTAATTGCCTTGATTGCTCCCATAGCATTCCTTTCAATGCAAGGAATTTGAACAAGTCCACCAACTGGATCGCATGTCAATCCTAAATGGTGTTCCATCGCAATTTCAGCCGCATTTTCCACTTGTTTGAGTGTTCCTCCCAGAACCTCTGTTAATGCACCTGCTGCCATTGAACAGGCAACACCAACCTCTCCTTGACACCCCACATCAGCACCAGAGATAGAAGCATTTTCTTTATAGAGAATGCCAATAGCACCTGCAGTAAGCAAGAAACTGACAATGCGATCGCTTCTGGTAGTTTGAGTATCGGCATCAATCCCTTCTGCCTTCTGCCTTCTGCCTTCTGCCTTTGTTTGAGCAAGGGGTACATCCTTCTTGGCATCAGAGCAAAATCGGTCATAGTAGTGCAAAACTGCGGGAATAATACCCGCAGCACCGTTGGTGGGTGCAGTAACAACTCTTCCTCCCGCTGCGTTTTCCTCATTAACGGCAATGGCGTAAAGATTTACCCAATCGATAATCGCTAGTGGATCATCTAAACTGGATTCCGGTTGAGCAGATAACTGGCGGTAGAGTGCTGGAGCGCGGCGCTTAACCTTTAATCCTCCTGGTAAAATTCCTTCGTGCTTCCAACCATTGCGAACGCACGCTTGCATCACCTCCCAAATGTGTAATAATCCTTGACGCACTTCCTCTTCAGAATGCCAACATTTCTCGTTTTCCCACATCAGTTGGCTAATCGATAAATTATTTTGTTCGCAGAGTTCGATCAACTGAGCGGCACTTCTAAATCTATAGGGAAGGGGAATATCATCGGGTTGAATTGGACCACCTCTAATATCTTCTTCGTTGATGATAAAACCCCCTCCCACAGAATAATAAACTTGAGTAGCAATTGCCTCATAGGCAGTATTATAGGCACTGAAACGCATTCCATTGGGATGGAACGGAAGGTTTTGCCAGTGAAACAACAGATGCTCTGGTTCACAAAAAGCGATCGCTTTTTTACCTAATAAGAATAACTGACCTTGGGTGCGTATTCTTGTTAGTCTTGTTTCAATGGAAGTCGGATCTATTTGTTCTGGAGCTTCTCCCTCCAGACCCAAAATTACCGCCTTATCGCTCCCGTGACCTTTTCCAGTTGCACCGAGAGAACCGAAAAGTTCTGCCTTAATTGTTTGAGTTTGAGCTAAAAGTTTTCCTGCTTGTAAACTAGTAGCAAATTTTAACGCAGCACGCATTGGACCAACAGTATGGGAACTCGAAGGTCCGATACCAATTTTGAACAGTTCAAAAACACTAATTGCCATAGAAAACTCCTTCCCCCTTGATCATTAAAGGGTTTTTTCCCCTGCTCCCTTGCTTTTTGGAGAAAAGGTAGGTTGGGTGAAGCAAAGCTCCAAGCCAATGCAAATTGCCTGTTGTATTTTTCAGTAAATGTGTTGAGGATTAAAGGGAAATGCTATAAATGCGGTTGAGACGATCGCGATTCAACCCATCCCAGAAAACTGCGATCGCTTCGAGTATCTTCCTACCTCCTCGCATAAACTTGGCGCGGTTAAAGTTTGGCGTAAAGTAAACTTCTTCCAATTCCTCCAGCGTATGTCCGGCGTGTTGTGCCTCGACACGATTGTGCCAGGTAAAGAACGCCAACCGCAGATGTGGGTGTCGCGTTTGCTTAATTTGTTTCAAGCCATCCTCCAACTCCTGCCAGAAACCAGCTGCTGCCCAGTTTTCAACGGCAAAACTAGCCCCCTGAGCAATTGGTGGATCGTTACTACCATAGAGGCGTTGTAACTCTTCACAGAAGTGCAATGTTGTCGGTCTACCGTGCTCACGCTTGCCAATGTCTTCGTAGTGCAACCCTAATCCCTCTGCTACACCAATCAGCCATTCAAAATGCGCTGCTCGGAAACGATAAATTCCGCCGTCTACTGTTCCCTCGGTACTAACCAATTCAGGATCACCTTCTTGAGCTTTACCCTCTTCTCTCAAAGCAGCAAGTCTATTACTTGACTCTTCTGATTTGTGGTAGATTACACCTAACTCATTAAGCAAGATTTCCCTACTTGTCCGTGACTGTTGGAGTGTGGGCGAGTTAATGGTTTTCAAGAGGGCAGCCACTAGAAACTGATTGGAGAAGACGGAGAATTGCTGTAGGAAATGCCGCAGCTCTTCATCTGTAGCCTTTCCTTGGCAAAACCAACGGGTATAGCTATTGTTGGTGATAATGCGGTGCTGTAAAAATTCCTGCTCAACTTCAACGAGGAACTCTTGGAAGTCATTTACCTGCTCTTGGGTTAGTTCTCCTTGGTGTAAGCGTTCCTCAATACGCGAAGATATAATCAGACTGCCTGGATCTGCGGTCAAAACTTGAGTCATCATAATATATTACTCCTTGTAAAATTATGGTTTTGAGATGCTCACACCAAACTGCTCTTGCAAGGACTGATAAATAAGGTTTTGAATGGTTGTTGTGCTGGTTATCGAGGCTTTGAAGTTTTGGTTGGCGTAGTTGCAACCATTAGTAAAGCAACAGAGAAATACTTCTATTTTGAGGGCTTGCTCAGGTATTAGTTAGGGTTTGCTGAATAAGTAGTCAGGAGTCAGGAGTCAGGAGTCAGGAGTCAGGAGAATAGGAGTTTAGGAGTTTAGAATAGTCTTTAAAGGGGATTATGGGTTAAGAAGATGCAAGGAAATTGCA
>JAAHGL010000337.1 GCA_010692635.1 Symploca sp. SIO2C1
TAAATTTCTCTAGGATCGTTGATATTCAAAGTAGAGATTGGGTTGATGACTGATGAAAATTAATCAAATTTGCTTACCGAAATTTCCAGTTGAACACATTGCTAATCGTATTCTTTGTCTTCGCAGAATAACTCGCATTGATCAACAGCTGTTCATGTCATCTGTACTATCCAAGGAATCACTTTCACCGGAGGAACAAAACTTGGTTGAACAGGTTTACAAAGGCTTGAGTAGTGGATTTATTAGAGTAGTGGACTAAGTTAGTGTATCAGGGCAGCAATCAACTCAACCATCAGCTCAGGAGCAAAAGGTTAAGGCAACAACCTTACCCTGCGTGTCTCTAAAGTATGAGATTAACTGGAATTCGGGATATAAACGACCTTAAGCTCCACACATCAAACAATCTCAGCCTATCAGTCTCATTTTAAAGAATAAATATATTTGTTATAGTCAACTTTTTCGTATCTAAGCTAATATTATAATACATCTCTTCAACTTTTTAAATAATTTTGTTATATTGAAGATTTAGAAAATCTCAAGATTAACAGTAATTATGGCAGGTACAATCAAAAGAGGCTCAATGGTTCACGCTAACCGGGAAAAGCTGGAAAATAGTCTAGAGGCTAAAGCTAGTGATCCACGGTTTCCCCCTTATATTTTTGAAACGAAAGGGGAAGTTATGGATACGAAGGGAGACTACGCACTAGTGAAATTTGGTCAAGTACCTACCCCAAATATTTGGTTACGCATCGAGCAGCTGGAAATTGCTACTTAAAAATTAAGTCGTTAGATGTAACACAAGAAAAAAAGTTTGCTCAAATAACTGAGAATCCCTTGCTTGAGTACCATTGGAGCATCAATTGTGCATACTGACTATGGCATCAGAGAAACCAAGCATCGAGCAGAGAATGTCCCTCATGAAAGGATGGACAACGGATATTGTCATTGATGCTCCACGACAGCTCGTATGGGAGCAGGTTACCAACTTTGAAGCCTACTCAGATTGGAATCCTTTTGTATTGAAGGCTGATGCCAAGTTTGAGATGGGAGGAATAATTAACTTCTTAGAAAATCTCAAGCAGTTTGGTGAATACTGGCTCAAGGCTGAATTTTTGTCCATTGAGCCACCTAATTCCTTTGTCTTGCAGGGGTATTTTGGCGCACCTTTTCTCTTTACTGTACGCCACTCGTTCATCTTTGAGACAGTCACCGAGCACCAAACCCGATTTACTCAGGAACATCAAAATTCTGGGGTACTGATTCCTTATTTGGCTTGGCGAGGCATTTATTACGTCAGTCATCAAGGCTATCTTGATTACAACCAAGCACTAAAAGAACGATGTGATATCATATCCGCTTGATCTACTTACGATATGAATTTAGTCCAGTAAAAAAGGTTAAAAAGTTTACCGTATAAGCTTTCTTCCCTTCTGCCTCCTGCCTCCTCCCTCCTGCCTTCTTGCACTAGAGTAGTTCACCAAAAGTGATAAAATCCCCATACATCTGCCCATTGGCAAAGGAACACAGTTATGCACGTTGCACACAATATCACGGAACTTGTTGGTAGAACTCCTCTAATTCAGTTAAACTCTATCCCTCAATCAGAAGGCTGTGTGGCTCAAATTTTGGTCAAACTAGAGGGAATGAATCCTGCTGCCTCAGTTAAAGACAGAATTGGGGTACATATGATTAATGCAGCAGAACAAGAGGGGCTAATTAGTCCAGGGAAAACTGTTTTAGTTGAACCAACATCAGGAAATACAGGGATTGCCTTAGCAATGGCGGCAGCAGCTAAAGGCTATCAGCTGATTTTAACGATGCCAGATAGCATGAGTCTAGAACGACGAGCAATGTTGAAGGCTTATGGTGCTCGGTTGGAATTAACTCCAGGTAGTGAGGGAGTGAAAGGCGCTATCAAAAAGGCACAGGAAATTGTGGAGACAACCACCAATGCCTACATGCTACAGCAGTTTAACAACCCAGCTAACCCAGAAATTCATCGGCAGACAACAGCCCAAGAAATTTGGCAAGATACTGATGGAAAGGTGGATATGGTTGTAGCTGGAGTGGGAACTGGTGGCACAATTACTGGAGTGGCAGAAGTACTTAAAGAGAAGAAGCCAGAGTTTAAAGCGATCGCAGTTGAACCTGCCAATAGTCCTATTTTATCTGGAGGAGAGCCTGGACCACACAAAATTCAAGGTATTGGTGCAGGCTTTATTCCCAAAGTACTGAACGTTAAACTCATTGATGAGGTAATTACCGTTGAAGATCAAGACGCGATCGCTTATGGTCGTCGTTTAGCTAGGGAAGAAGGCATTCTGTCAGGAATTTCTACGGGAGCAGCTCTGTGTGCTGCAATTAAAATTGCTCAACGTCAAGAAAATACCGGACGTCTGATTGTGATGATTCAGCCTAGTTTTGGGGAGCGTTACCTCAGTACGCCTCTGTTTCAAGATCTAGATCAATGAAAACCAGTAGAGACTTTGCAGGCAACGTCTCTACAATCTCCTAGAACACAGATTCAGTATTTATATTTACGCCAAAATCGACATCTCAGGGCGAAGCATTCGGACAGAAAAACTAGGGTTTGAGGGATAAAATATCGCCCGAATGCTTCACCCCTACATCTAATTCTGGTTAGTGAATCGGTGTTCTAGGAAATATCAACATTTCCCCACAAGAAACCGGGTTTCTTGACTGACGTTAGGATTAATCGAGAACCAACTATCTGGATGGGTAATCATCTTCAAAGGTATCTTTAACGCCCACCCCAGCAGCTTCCTCAATCAGCGTTTCTGCCTTATCTGGATTGGTGTAAATAAGTTCAAGCAGCTCAAATTTACTCAATCCCGACAACCTAGCATAAAAATCCACCTCAGTCATAATCCGACTCTCTGACTGTCGCAGATACATTGCTAGACAGTGATGAGCTTGGGTTGTAGCCTTTCTCTGGGTTCGGAAAAACGCCAGTGCTGCAAGTAGCCTATCTTCATAAGGAGCCAGAGGGCGTAGGTGCAATCCTTTTGGCTGTTCGGGCATTTGATCACTTTTTGCTGCTATTACCACTTATTACTTATTACTTATTACTTATTACTTAAATCATAGAATGCCCAAGCCAAGAAGCGCTCTGTGTAGTACAGTGCTAACTGGTTACCAAGACCGTTAAAGAGAGAATCAAAAGAATGTTCTGCCCAGGGAATTTCTAATAATATACTAATGTTACCAGCTGCTTGTAGGTGTTTGTTCATATCCTGTGCAAAGTTAACTTTGACAATATGATCGCGACTGCCATGTACTAATAGCGTTGGTGGTAAAGAGTGGGTTACATAGCTAGTAGGGGAAGCAAGACGATACTGCTCAGGCAGTTCCTTTGGGGAACCACCTAAAAAGACTGACAACACTGCACGCACATTCAGGGGATCGGGTTTGGGTGGTTGTTGGTAGCCTTCGGTTAGGTTAAATGGCCCGTAGTAGCTAACGACTGCTTTCACAGGTAAGGTATTCTGTTGATAAGCTGCCAGCATTGCCAGGTGTCCTCCGGCGGAACGTCCCATCAAAGCAAGGCGCGTGGCATCAGTTTCATACTTGGCGCTATGTTGCTGGATGAAAGCTAGTGCTGTCTGCACATCATCCAATTGAGCCGGAAATTGGTAACGGGGTGCATGGCGATAATCAATAGCAAAAACGGTGTAGCCTAGTGTTGCCAGGTAACGGTTGAACTTAGGATTATTGGAAGGGCTACCGTTTTGCCAACCACCACCGTAAAGTACCACAATCCCTGGATATTCCCCTACTTGGAGAGGGCGGTAAATCTCCATGCTCAAAGGTACACCATCTGGCTTAGCAAAGATGATACCTGTAGTGTGGCGCACTTTTTCTGTTTTAATACCAGTAAAGGCATCCACAAAGGAAAATGGTTGCGATCGCATTTGCGACTTTAGCTGAGTGGGAACTTGTGCTAGGTAGTTTTCTCCCAAGCCTTCACTCATCATTGTTGCTAGCTGCTGCTGGGTTTTGAGTAGTTGTCCTAGGGGCAGGGAACTCAGAAGTAGAGCGATTAAGCTACAGCTAACAGCTAAAATTAGCCAGGGGCTTTTAGTGCGAGAGACAAGAGACAGTACGAGAACAATGGTATTGAATAATAGAAGCCAAAGACTGATTTCGGGCGCACCAACTCCTAGGGGTAGCAGCTGTCGTGTGGGAGCAGGGATAACAATCCACAGACTTAAGAATAAAGCAATCCCACTTAAAGATAGCAATAAGTAATTCAAAGTTATGTTTTTAATTCCGAGAAAGGAGAAGCTAAAATCCCTAAAATTTTATCAACTTCCTTGATATAGTAATCGCTCAAATCAATAAAAACCATTTGAGCACTGAGTTTGAGGAACTTCCAGGCAGTGCCTGTGGTTACTGCTCCATAAATATTTTTAACCTCATTCCCCTGTTGTTGATTAAATCGTTGAGCAGCCACCATTTCGGCAATACATTGTCCCAGTCCTCCTTTAATATTTTCATTCTTCGCTTCTACGAGGGTTACGACGGGTGAACGGATTTCATATATTTCTCTAGAAGCAGTGAGAATATAATCACAGTATCCATTCAGTCCAACTTGGGTGTCAACAGTAAAATCAGTTCCCGAAAAAAAACCCACTTGAAAGTCACAAATGCGCCTCACTTCGAGCATAACTGGAGCAATAATTAACTCAGAACGAGCTTTTTCAGTATTAATTGCGTTGGCTAGTGGTAAATACTCATCGAGTGTTCTTTTGAGATAGTTGCTAGGTTATATTGGCTCAACATCTGTGAATAGATGCTATGCTTCATCAACTGTTAAATCAAAAGCAGTTGTGACTTTCAACAAAGTTTTAAAATCACTATATGCCATAGTTTATTGCTCAAATACTCTACTATAAACTCACATTTTTTAAAAGCAGGTTTATTATTGTAACCTTCTTTTAAAGGTTAACATATACACTAACTCAACTGAATTAGCTTATAAACCTCTTTTTTTGCTCTGAGATATCTTCCTGTAATTTGGTCATTACAGCCAATAAAAATCATAGATTCGTTATATGTTTTTATCTTGTCTGTATAATATTTGCATTACTTTTTTTAAAAAATCATGTTAAATAGCTAAAGCACAGTGTCGATTTTCTACTTAGATTTCTCCATTGGCTGTACCGGACTGGATTTGGGAGCGTTTGATAACCGGTGCAATTCAGTAAATTGCTAATGCAAGAGAGTATTAGATAGACTTAATGTGATGCAAGCCCACCTCCCTTACACCGTAGGTGGGAGATCAATTACGATTGAAAGTTAAAATAAATGCCTATAACTAGGATTAAGA
>JAAHGL010000338.1 GCA_010692635.1 Symploca sp. SIO2C1
GTCTATAGAAGCTTATTTTCCTTGCACTTTGATGGGAAATCTCTGAGTAACCTTGGGGAATGGAAGTGCTCACCCACGAGGATAAATGCTTCATTCCTTCTTACTTGTTACTTTTTACTTGTTACTTGTTACTTATTCAGCAAGCCCTAGTTAGAGATGCTTCGCTACGCAAGGTTGTAGCGGGATGGATGTGTTGTAGGGTGCTGTTAGCGGTAGCGTAACGCACCATCCCTCAGCTTTCAGTAAAGTTTTTCGACTTCTCTAGTGTTATTGACAGATGGAATGTGAAAATGAATCCATTACCCAGTAATTAGATGAAAAACTGAGGATGTCGCAAACTGTCGCCGAAGTCATGACGAGGGACCCCATTATGGTGGAACCCCAGACACCAATCAAGGACGCAATCAAACTGATTGCTGAACACCGCATCAGTGGTTTACCAGTAGTTGACGAAACAGGTAACTTGGTAGGTGTTATTTCAGAAACCGACTTGTTGTGGCAGGAGACGGGAGTAGAGCCACCAGTCTACATCATGTTTTTGGATAGCGTTATTTACCTAGAAAATCCAGCCCGTTATGATAAAGAACTCCACAAAGCACTAGGACAAACCGTTGAAGAGGTGATGAGTGATGAACCTAGCACCGTCAAACCAGATCAACCTTTACCGAAAGCTGCCAGATTGATGCAAGAAAAATCCATCCGCCGTCTACCAGTAGTAGATGATGCCGGCAAGGTAATTGGCATTCTCACCCCTGGAGATATTGTACGAGCTATGGCCGCTAAGTTTGATGAGTAATGAAGGATACAGGGGAGCTGGGGGATGGGGAGACACGGAGACGCCGAGATGAAGAGACAAGGGGGAAAATTCTCAATTAGCAATTAGCAATTAGCAATTCTCAATTCCCCACAATTATTGATAACTAAGAAATTATAATGACCATTACTCGTGAGTCTGTCCAAGAACTGCTGAATTCGCCAGATTATGGCAACCGCCTCAGTGGAGTTAATCAACTACGCCAACTGGAGCCAGCGGTGGCATTTGAGTTAGTTCAGCCGCTGATTAATGATTCCAATACTCGTGTCCGTTATGCAGCAGTCAGCCAAATGGATATGCTAGGTACTCAAGATTTAGCAGTATCTCTCAAGATTTTACGCGATCGCTTGAGTGACTCAGAACCCGATGTCCAAGCCGCAGCAGCAGATGCTTTGGGAGCACTCAAGCTCACAGAAGCCTATGATGATTTGCAGCAGCTTTACCAAGATAGTCCTGAGTGGCTAGTTAAAGTCAGTATTATTGCGACTTTGGGAGAATTAGGAGATCCGCGCTCTTTTGAACTTTTGCTATCTGCTTTAGGTTCTGATAACAGTTTGATACAAACTATGGCAATTAGTGCCTTAGGAGAATTAGGTAATACCAGTGCTGTACCTCTGTTGATTCCCTATGCTACTAATCCAGACTGGCAAGTGCGCTACCGAGTAGCGCAAGCTCTCGGTAAATTAGGGGGAGAAGAGGTTCGCTCAACTTTGGAAACTCTGGCAGATGATAGTTTTGTGCAAGTTGCTCAGGAAGCTCAGGTAGGCTTGAAGTCAATTTGATTAAATTGTTGTTTGTTGTTTGTTGTTTGTTGTTTGAGAATTTTTTCCTTGTCTGTTTGTCTCCTCTAGCTTCCCCAACTTCCCCAGCTCCCCCAACTCCCCCAGCTTCCCCAGCTCCCTCAGCTCCCCCAGCTCCCTCAGCTCCCCAAACTCCGCTGAACCCAAAAAATGAGCCAATCTTCTTTTAACAGACTTGCTCCTTTTATTCAGGAATACATTTACCACAACAATTGGAAAGAATTAAGGCAAGTACAAATTGCCGCCTGTCAAGTCATATTTGATAGCGATGCTCACCTGTTACTAGCGGCTGGTACAGCTTCCGGTAAAACAGAAGCTGCTTTTCTTCCAGTTTTGACGCTACTACACCAAAACCCCTCAACAACCATTGGAGTACTATATATTGGTCCAATTAAAGCCCTAATCAATGATCAATTTGAGCGTCTGTGCGACTTACTCAAAGAAGCATTAATCCCAGTTTGGGCTTGGCATGGGGATATTTCCTCGAGCCGCAAGCGACAATTACTCAAACATCCCCAAGGGGTGTTGCAAATTACCCCAGAATCCCTGGAGAGCCTGTTAATCAACAAACATAGTGAACTACCTCGCCTCTTTGGGGATCTGCGCTTTGTGATTATCGATGAAATCCATGCATTTATGGATTCTCCAAGAGGTTCCCAGATTCTGTGTCAGTTGGCACGCTTGTCACGATTTCTCAAAACTCCACCCCGTAGGATTGGCTTGTCTGCCACCCTAGGAGACTACTCCCAAGCTGAGGCATGGCTATGTTCGGGCACTGATAGACTAGTAATTACCCCAGAAATTTCCTCAGGACAAAGGAAAGTCCAGCTAGCTCTAGAGCATTTTTCCCTGCCCAAAGAAGAACCCCTCCTCGATAAGGGGGGACAAGGAGAGGCTCTTCAGGGGATAAGGGGGAGTTTTCATTATAACGTTAATTCTTTCTACAAGTACATATTTAATCAAACAAAATCTCGCAAGTGCCTCATCTTCGCCAACAATCGCACGGAAACAGAAGCTGTCATCGCTAACCTACGGCAAATTTCCCAAAGGGAAGGTTTGCCAGATATTTACCATGTCCATCACGGTAGTATTTCCGCCTCATTACGAGAAGCAGCGGAAGAGGCAATGTGCAGCTCTAGTCCTGCTGTCACTGCTGCCACTGTTACCTTGGAACTAGGTATTGATATTGGGCAGTTAGAACGAGTAATTCAAGTTAATGCTCCCCTTTCCGTCTCCAGTTTCTTACAACGGTTAGGGCGTACCGGTAGGCGAGGTAGTCCCGCAGATATGCGGTTTGTTGCTACCGAAGCTGAACTCTTAGAAGAAGCATCTTTACCAGAACAAATTCCCTGGCAACTATTACAATGCATCGCCATTATCCAACTTTATTTAGAAGAACGCTGGATTGAACCGATACACCAAGTAAAGTATCCGTTGAGTCTGTTATATCACCAGACAATGAGCACCCTAGCATCAATGGGAGAACTTTCTGCCGCTGCTCTTGCTCAACAAGTTTTAACCCTACCTAGTTTTGCTGCCATCTCCCCAGCAGATTTTCGACAATTACTACGTTATCTGATTGATATCGATCAGATCCAACTTACAGAAAAAGGGGAATTAATTGTTGGTGTCACTGGAGAAAAAATAGTCCGTAACTTTCGCTTTTATGCCGTATTTTCCAGCAATAGAGAATATACTGTTCGGGATGAATCCACCGAAATTGGTAGGATTGTGATGCCTCCTCCTGCAAGTAATCGGTTTGCCTTAGCAGGAAGAACTTGGGAAATTTGGGATATTGATACTAAAAGCAAAATTGTCTATGTCAAACCAGGGTCAGGAGTTGGTAGTACTTCCTGGCGCGGTGGTAGTAGCACCATTCATACTAAAATTCTGTCCCGAATGCGCCAAGTTCTTTTAGAAGATACCCAATATCCCTATTTGCAAAGGCGAGCCAAAGAACGCCTCAAGGCCGCAAGACAGCTAGCTCAGTTTGACGGATTAGCCAGTCAGAATATCTTACCCTTAGAAAGTCAAACCTACTGTATTTTGCCTTGGATGGGAACTGTTGCTTTTCGTACTTTAGAACGGTTTCTCAATTTTTGTGTTAGGGAGTTCCTAGATATCAGAAGCATTAAAGGTAAATCTCCTTACTATCTAATAGTTAAATTGGGAGAGGATAGATACCAAGAGTTATACGAGGAAATTGTTGACTTTGGTAACAAAGAATTGACAGAAGATGATTTGGTAGCAGCTGAAGAAGCACCAAAACTGCAAAAGTACGATGAATTTATCCCCAATAATCTGTTACGTAAAGCTTTTGCCTTAGATTATCTGGATGTAGGAGAATTGGGGGAAATTGTTAGTAGTTGGTCTTAATCACTTAAGCTCATCCCACGTACTTTAGTCGTGGGATGAGCGTCATTAGTCATTTGTTCTTTGTTCTTTGTACTAATGACCAATGACACTTGATAAATGACAAAATGTCGCTTTTTGTGAGTTTTTTTTGTATAAGTAGTCTAAATTTTTGTCAAAATGAGGTGAGGAGGGTTATTGAAGATGAGTAGAGTGCTAGCTAAAAAGCAAAATTCCCCCACTGCGATCTATAGATCTTTGGAATGTAGACCAGACAGCTACCAAGATTGGTATCAACAAGGGAATGGGTTGCGTGATGAACAACGTTATAGAGAAGCCCTTTTCAGCTATGAACAAGCTTTAGAGTACAAGCCTCATGATTATTGGGCTTGGTATTGGCGAGGCAATATCTTGGATGCCTTGGGAGATTTTGAAGAGGCTCTGGCTAGCTACAATAAAGCTTTAGAAAATCAACCTACCGATTACTGGGCTTGCTGTCAACAGGGTAGTATACTCAGGGAGCTTGGGCGGTACGAGGAAGCGATCGCAAGTTATGATCAAGCTCTGCAATCTCGACCGGATGACTACTGGGCTTGGTACAATCGAGGATATGTAGCTCTAGAAGACTTAGATTGGTACGAAGAAGCGATCGCTTGCTTTGAGAAAGCGCGGCAAGCTAGACCAAATGATTACTGGAGTTGGTATCGACACGGAGATGCCCTACGTCACTCGGGATGTTATCAGGAAGCTGTTGCTAGTTATGATCAAGCTATTGAGAGTCAACCACATGATTATTGGGCTTGGTATCGGCGAGGAGATGCCCTACGCTATTTAAAACGTTTTGAAGAAGCCCTTAACAGCTATGATCAAGCCTTAGGAGTTAGACCAAGGGATTACTGGAGTTGGTATAAGCGAGGAGAGGTACTACGGCAGTTAGGACGTTATCAAGAAGCAATAACTAGTTACAATCAAGCTCTGGAAAGTGATCCAGAAGACGAATATACCTGGTATAACCAAGCTTGCTGTTATGCGTTGCTGGATAATGAACAAGCTGTTGCCTCCCTACAACAGGCAATTCAGCTCAATCCCAGTGAATACCAACAGCTGGCTCAAACCGATTCTGATTTTGACAACTTGCGGGAGAATACGCAGTTTCAAGCTTTGCTATTAACAAGCTCCCATTAAGTCCAATTAACTAGGGCTTGCTGAAAAAGTCGTAATTTTCTGGTTTTGAAGTAATAAGTAACAAGTAAAGAGTGTACTATCGCTTGCTGCACAACTCTTTGAGGCAATTAATTGAAGTGAAAGTAGCTCTTAAAAATCTGCTTACTTTTACCTCATATTCGGAATTTAAGCGGGTGTTTCCC
>JAAHGL010000339.1 GCA_010692635.1 Symploca sp. SIO2C1
GCGCAGGGAGAAACTGGCCTCTGGCTCAAGAATGGAGACGCTCTTGTTCTAAGTCGGCTCGATGAACTGCGAACCAAGAACTCTTGGGAATCCCCCGCTATACCTCGTTAGAGGTTAGCGGAGGGAGCATGTCAATCTACAGCATGTCTCAGTCTAGTGAGGTACAGATCCTATTCCCTATTCCCCATTCCCCATTCCCAAAAACCAGGCTCTTTGTACCTCATCTAAATGAAAAACGCTGTATAAGCATTCTATCTTCTCTCCTCAAAGGGAAAAATCATTTAATGATTTTTGTAGAGCAACAAACTCATAACCATACCAATCGTGATATTCTCTGTACATTTCAATCTCACGCTGCTCATTTTTTAGAATAGCTAATGCCTCTGAATTGTTATTATATGTCTGACAAAGGTGATTGATTTTTGCTTGCAACGGCAGATAGTAGTTCCACCATCCCTTCTCTGGAAGAGTGAAATGTCCGATTAAATGATATCCACACTCAGGAATGAGATTTAACACTTCCTCTAATGTCCTCATTCCTGGATAGTTTTCTTCCCAAAAAATTTGAATAGTTTTTGGTGGTTGAGATTGCAACCACACTAGTTCACTCACAATCAAATAGCCACCAGGTTTGAGCAAAGTACGCCATTGCTTTAAACCTTTTTCTAAGCCAATGATATAAATCGACCCTTCAGCCCAGAGTAAATCAAACGTTACTTGAGGGAAAGATAGAGCGAACATTGATTGGTTTAAGCAGGTAATTTGGTCGAGCAAACCCAGTGCAGTTGCTTGAGCTTGAAGATGATCTAAAAATGGTTGATGAGTATCGATCGCAGTAATGTGACCATCCGTTAACCTTGCTAATTCTAATGTTTGTGCTCCTAGACCACAACCAATGTCTAGAATGTTTGGTTTGCATAGCGAAGGAAGCATCTGAAATGCCTGCCGAGTGTATTCGTCTCCACCAGGACTTTCCTTAGGAAGATCGGTGTGAATTTCAAAAAAAATTTCCATAAATAAATATGTTAGTGTAAGGTATCTTCCTCCTCATCGCTTAGGTGTAGATACAGCAAATTTTAGATACAGCGCTTCGCGCTGTTACGAGGTACAGTAAAATCGACGAGGAAAAATCTATCCAATCTTGACAACTTATTCAGGTGTACCTCATTGCAGCGGTAAGCGCTGTAAGTGAGGTACACTCATGACAGGCAAGATGCCTATCCCACAAGAGTTTTATTATTGAGAGGTTGTAGTTCATTTACCTGCAATGTGCTGTAGCTTCCATTGAGAGCAGACAGTAGTTCCATAATTGTAATATCAGGACTTACGCAAAACCTCTATTTGTAGGGTGTGTTAGCGTAGCGTAACGCACCTTTGATCCTATATGTGGTGTAGCTGCCTAAGTCCCGATATAAGGCATTTTTTATTCTCCTCTAATAGTGAAACTAGAACAGACAAAAGGCAATACTCACTCATCGGTATCTAACCATCAGCACCTAGGACAACCTAGGAGAATAGACATTGTTGAAAGCATCAAAATGTCCTCCACTACGCTGATTGCGAACAAACTGCGCAGTGGACTGACAATGTTGGGTATTATCATTGGCAATGCTTCGGTGATTGCAATGGTAGGTATTGGACAAGGTGCTCAGAAGCTGGCATCGGAGCAGTTTGAGGCTTTAGGACCAAATCTGCTGTTTGTGATTCCAGGTTCTCGCAAAACTCGCAGGTTGAGGTTTGAAACTCCCAAAACTTTGGTTTTTCAAGATGCTAAAGCGATCGCATCTCAGGTACGAGCTGTTAGCGAAGCTGCTCCTGAGCTTAGGGCTCCCCAGTTAATCACCTACCGCAATAAAAATACTCAATCTCAAGTGACAGGAACAACATCTGAGTTTCTCTCAGTGCGCAACTTTGAAATAGCTCAAGGGCGATTTATTACAGAACTCGATCTCAAGCGTAACAACCAGATTACAGTACTAGGTCCGGAACTAGCAAAACAACTTTTTGGCAAACAAAATCCCATTGGCAAACAGCTGCGGATTAAGAATGGGAGTTTTCAGATTGTGGGAGTAATGAAAGCTAAAGGCACTGCTTTGGGAACAAACCAAGATGATGTTGCTTATGTACCCATAACTACAATGGCTAATCGACTGGTGGGAAACACTTCTCCTTATGGTTTACAAGTCAGTTTGATTGCTGTTTCTGCCAAAGACAAAGATAGGATTGGGGCAGCTCAGTTTCAGATTGAAAATCTTTTGCGGCTGCGACACAAAATCACTAACGAAGATGATTTTTTTGTCCGCACCCAAAAGGATATTTTGGTAATTGTCAATAGTATCACAGGAGCATTAACGCTGATGCTGGGAGCGATCGCTAGTATTTCTCTCCTCGTCGGAGGTATTGGCGTGATGAATATTATGTTGGTATCGGTAACAGAACGTACATCAGAAATTGGTCTCCGTAAAGCGATTGGTGCGACAGAGGAAGATATTCTCATTCAGTTCATGATTGAGGCGGTGATTCTCTCAGCAGCCGGTGGTATTATCGGTACTCTAATTGGTGTTGGTGGTGTCCTACTTGTTGGTGCTGTGACTCCTTTATCTACTGGTATCTCCCCTGGGGTAATCCTGCTCGCTGTCAGTGTTTCTGGTGGTATTGGCTTATTTTTTGGTATTCTACCAGCGCAGCGTGCAGCTAAACTTGACCCGATTGTTGCCCTTAGAAGTGCTTAAGAATTTAGAATTTAGAATTTAGAATTGGGAATTAGATGATGGAGCCTGCTGCCTCGTGTAGTTCAGTTCATAAACCGGTGATTATTCGCCTGGAAGAAATTTCCAAGGTTTATGGCTCTGCTAATACGCAAGTTAGAGCACTTGATAATGTTAATCTAATCGTGGAACAGGGTGAGTACTGCTCGATCATGGGACCTTCTGGATCGGGCAAATCTACAGCCATGAATGTTATTGGTTGTCTTGACAGACCTACATCAGGATGCTACTACCTAGACGGCTTAGATGTTGCGCAGTTGGGTGATGCTGATTTAGCTGGGATTCGCAATCTCAAGATTGGGTTTATTTTTCAGCAATTCCATTTGTTGCCACAACTGACAGCATTGGACAATGTGATATTGCCAATGGTTTATGCTGGAATTTCTCCCAGCATTCGACGAGAGCGTGCTAAGGAAGCTTTGGAGCGGGTGGGGTTGGCAAACCGCATGAACAATAAGCCCAATCAACTTTCTGGAGGACAACAACAACGGGTTGCGATCGCCCGTGCTATTGTCAATAAACCAGTATTACTGTTAGCAGATGAACCAACTGGAGCCTTGGATTCTCAAACTACAGCTGAGGTAATGGATATCTTCGCTGAGCTTAATTCTACTGGTATTACTGTTGTAATGGTCACTCATGAGCGAGATGTCGCCCGTTTAAGCCAACGTATTGTCTGGTTTTTGGATGGTAAAGTTGTCCATTCTCACTTAACTCCAGAGGAAATAACTGAAGTGGCATTCTCTTGATTGGAGTCTAAACTGCATTTTGTAAACCTTCGACATAGTGCTGCATCAATACAATTAGGGCGTTAACCACAGATCCTTTTTGATTGGCATTGAGGGTTACAAAAGGAGGTCTTTTTTCCTTATCTACAAACCCTAATGCGATCGCAACATTCTCTTGTGACCAGGCTCCTTTACAATCCATATGGGTTAAACCAACTATTAAAGGAATATTCACGCGCTGTTGCATAAATGCGTAAATTCGGCGACAAGATTGAAAATCACTGGGACGATGAGCATCCACTAGAAGGATGTAAGCATGAGCTTTTTTGATCAGGATATCCCACATAAAATCAAAGCGAGACTGTCCTGGGGTGCCGTATAGGTGCAATGCCATTTGTGGGGCAAATTGCAGACGTCCAAAGTCCATTGCCACTGTAGTCTTTTTCTTGATAGCTGCTGTTTCGTGGGTTGCGATACGATCTGTATCTACGACAGCAATTTCACTAACGGAGCGAATGAAAGTAGACTTACCTGCACCCACTGAACCAGTCACCACCAGACGCATTATTTCCACTCTTACTTGCTACTCCTCAGGAAACCCAGCAAGTTTTGGACAAATGAATTGCTCAGTTCTTGCCCATTGTTTTCTCTACTATGATCTGCTGCGATGCTAACTGGCTCTGGTAAGTTTTCTGCTATAGTTCCAGCAGGGCGAGAGGTGGCAATCATTGGTACTTCTGCTACTAAACCAACACTGATTAGTCGGAAGGCTGTTTGTAGAATAATTTCTATCGGTTGCTTGAGCTGGTTGCCCATTACATTTAGTGGAGTTGAGCCATTTGCTAACTGCCAGACTCGTCCTTCAAGAGAATCCAGCCGCAAGTGACGCTTACCGATAACGACTCTGTATAGAGCAGAGGTTGGAGCTGGTAGTTTATCTCTCAAGGGAGTCCAATCTCGTAACACTCGTAAACCCATCAGTGTTGCTTCAGTCGCACTAAGGCTTAACCCTGTCATTTCTGTTGTTGGTAAAGTGGTTTTGGAATCAAATTTAAATTGAGCATCTCTAAGTCGAAACAAACCACAGACTTGGCGCAGTACTAGGACGTGAAATAGTAATCTCAGTTGTTCTGGTTGTAGAAACCCCTGGGTCTTGAGGTAAAGACCAATTGGTATATTGGCAGGACAGCGGTTAACCTGTTTACGCAACATCCCCGGACTGATCCAACCTCGGCGACAAATCATTGCCAACAAGCACTGGTAATCTAGGCGATTAGTTACAGCCACAATGCGACCTTGGTGGAGTAACACATGCCGGACGTTTTTCTTGTCCGGATTAAGTTTATCCGTCTGGAAGCGCAGAGTGAGCAACCCAGTTTTGTTTCCCTGATCAAGAAATTGAAATAGTTCTGGTAGGGAGAACTCGACCAAAGTACTTATAATTGCCATTTCCGTTACATTAACATCTAAATATCTGCTTTCAACAAGGAATAATCCTCTTATTGCCCAACTGAAGTGTGAATAACTACCAATTTTTTTATATTTGTTATTCTAAAGATTACACAAATTAACTATTTTAGTCTATACTTTATAGCTGAATCTCTGCCTAGAAGCAGAAGTTAATTCATTAACTGCTTTTAGGAGAGAACATCAGGTAGATATACTCATAGCCATGGTCTTGTTCCCATAGTATTTAGGGGCAATAGCATTGCCCTTAATCTGCCACTCCTATTATCATTCAGGATTAATTTTGTCAACTA
>JAAHGL010000034.1 GCA_010692635.1 Symploca sp. SIO2C1
TCTCCGAAAGACACTGCTTCAAAATCCTCAATTAATGTTGTTGAGGTTTCGGTATTAAATAATGACAAATCAGTGAAATAGTTTATCGTAGCTGCTTCTACATTAATAACATTCATGCCAACTACAGTTATAGTAGCAGCAGATAAAACTCGGTAAGCAGATTGCATTATAATCCCCTGTTTCAATAGTGCAGTCTTTTTTTTATCTATTATGCCCGCTCTCTTTTATTCTTAAATCAAACTTTTACAAATTGTGATTTTTGCTGCTGAGTCCACTGTTGATATCTAGTCTAGTCTAATCAGCGAGTGAGGACAAAAATACTAAACCAGAACCTTACGGAAAGATGCAAATTATAGTTACACAAAAGTGCAATAATAATTTCCCTTTACTAAAACTTCATACAATTCAGCTACAACTTTACTAAAGCTTTATTTTGGCCATCTGAATTATTCTTTACCATAAACTTAATCAACACATGAGCTGATTAAAAAGAGAGAAGTTAAAGCCGTGTTAAAAAAAACATTAATTGGTGTTCTTACTTCCACTGCCCTACTTGGTATTACTGGATCAGCAGTTGCTATAGATTTAGCACAAGGTGAAGTCAAGTTTATTTCGGACAATCCTGAACTAGATATGAGTTTAGGAACTTTTGAATTTGATAGAGACAGTAGTTTTATTGCAACTGGAAGCAATGTAGGAATAGAAGTATTTCAGATAACATCCCTGAATTTTACAACACCTCTTGGTACAAATTTATCTCTTGCTGAATTTGTACCTTCAATGGATGGTTTTGCTACTTTTCCTGCTTTTGCCCCGTCTGAAAATTTGTTATTTGAAATTAATCTATTTGGTACAGATTTAGATAATATTGAAGGGGTCGGTACCTCTGTCTTAGCTCTTACCAACCCTGATCCTTCTACTGTATTCTCAGACTTGTTAATTTTTGACTCTAATGCAAATTATAACGAGTCTATTCCCTTCTTTGTTGATCCTTTATTCGATCAAGGTACATACATAGCTCGGACTGTCCCCTCCCAGACTGTTCCTGAACCCCACACTATCCTAGGCACAATTTTATCCTTAGGACTTGGAACCTTATCTCTTAAAAGAAAGCAGAAGAAAGTGGTGAGTTAGCGACTCGCTTTGAGGGAAGTCCCGTGCGGCAAGAGCTGAGTTGCACTCCTAACGCAAAAAAATGATTAAAAGACTTCTCTGGTATAGCTTCCACACTTATTCAGCAAACCCGATCTAGAGGACTGACGTACTATCCCAATTGTTGTTGGCAAAACTCCTACCAACTGAGCAAGTACTTCATCAGATAGTGAGTCAATCAATTGGGGAGTAAAGTATTTGTGAAGCAAAATCAAGAGTCTTTTACCACGCTTTAACGGCACATAAGTCTCCATTGGCTTCTGAGTGAAACGAATCCATCGTTGCCTGAGTAAATAAGCTTGCTGACGCTTGGTTGCAGATTCCGGATAAATTATGGATATTTTGCCGATGGGAACAACTCTACAACAATCGAGATCAAAAACACTACCGACAGCAGCACCAGGTCCTGCTAGTTCTGCATGGTGACGATGAACAATAATTAGCGCGTTGCCACGGCTACCATACACCCGAAGCAATTGACCACTCTGCAATTGATTCAAGATATCTGTAGGTTGAGTTATTGGTCTGTGAATTAGGGCTTTATCTGTCATAGAAAATAGCAGATTTTGGCAGCTATTTTCAATTATTATTTCTTTGTAAAGAACAAATATTCTTGAAACCCAATCTTCACTATATCTTTACATAAAATTGTATAATTTGATATTGAATCATACACAATTTCGAGATAAGAGGGTCATAGATCCCGGATTTATGCTTAATTATTTCTTGAGAGAGGATATTCTTAAGCCAAACAAGTTTCAATTGTCGCCACAACTGATTGAGCAAGAGCAGTGAGGTCATAACCACCTTCTAGACCAAAAATAATTCTACTAGTCAGTTGGAGACAGTAATTAGTGAATATTGCATAATCTTGTGGTTGTAGAGAAATCCCAGCTAAGGGGTCAGCTTCATTAGCATCATATCCAGCACTAACAATCAATAAATCTGGCTGAAAATTAGTTAAAAACGGCATAACCTTTTCCTCAAACATTGGCTGATAATCAACCAATGTACTACCTGGTTTCATCGGCAAATTCAGGACATTATTATAGACACCTTGCTCACTAGCTTTACCAGTACCGGGATAGCAGGGAAACTGATGCAGGGAACAGTAGGCAATGTGGGGGTTACTCTCAACAATGTCTTGTGTACCGTTACCGTGATGGACATCCCAATCCAGAATAGCCACTCGTTCTACCTCTGGTTGTTCTAGAGCATAGTAAGCTGCGATCGCGGCATTAGAAAATAAGCAAAACCCCATACCTCGCTCACCCTCAGCATGATGTCCAGGAGGACGAGCTAGAACAAAGGCAGGGTTGTTAGTGTTCAGGACTTGATTAACCCCATCTAACCAGGCATTTACCGCTAGCAAAGCAATGTCATAACTGCAGGGGGAAATTGGGGTATCGGCATCAAGCCTACCACCACCACCCCTAGCAATTTGCTCAACAAGGTTGATGTAGTCTAGGGTATGAATTTGTTGCAGTAGAGGCCCTACCGAGCGAGTTTCTACCGTTGTTGGCAGCTGCCATTCGATTTGATTAGCCCAAGGTGCAGCTTTTATAGCCTCCACAATTGCCATCAGTCTTGCTGGTCTTTCTGGGTGAAACTGACCATTATCATGAGCAAGAAACTCATCAGAGTAAATAACTGGCAACATAAATTTTATTTGTGGATAGATTCCTAGTGCAGCGCGGCAAAAGTAACTGACCAGTTTGAGATCCTTAGAATCCTTACTCTATAAGCATTCTAAATTCTAAATTCTAAATTCTAAATTCCGCCCAGCGGCACTAGACTCGCAATCAATTAAGTAGCTTAGGCATTACCAGCACAAATAATACACTGAGGGCCGTCAAAGCAACTACTTGGGCTGGAGAAAGTATCCCAGGGGCAAATAGGAGAATTAGGATACCAACGGTGATCAAAGTAATAACTGTTTTCATCTTTTATCTCCGAGAGCGATTAGCTTCGCTACTGTGGTTTGCTGAGCAATATTCTTAGGGAATGCGATGCTGCTCAATTGATCAAGGACACTAGCAGTAAAGGCAATTGTGCCTTTTTAGTATTTCCTATTCCCCAAAATATCTCAAAATCTTGGACTAGTGCAGCGCGGCAAAAGTAACTGACCAGTTTGAGATCCTTAGAATCCTTACTCTATAAGCATTCTAAATTCTAAATTCTAAATTCTAAATTCCGCCCAGCGGCACTAGTCATTACCCTGCCGCTGAAGGTTGCTTGCTGCTAATCCTACCACTATTCCATCACAAGTAGCTCTCAGCTGTGCAGCCGAAAGCATGGTAATTTATGTTAAAATTTTAAAGGAAAGTGTAAATATTTCGCAAGTATTGGCGCAAAAAGCCGCATTTTTTGCTATTTTTCCGCTTTTAGTTGCCAAAATCATTATTTTAATGGAGTTTTTCGCTCTATGAGTACACCCCAGGAACGGATTGTCCCAACCAATCTGCGCAATGAAATGTCCCGGTCTTACCTGGAATACGCCATGAGCGTAATTGTAGGTCGGGCACTACCTGATGCCAGGGATGGACTCAAGCCAGTACACCGGCGGATTCTGTTTGCGATGCATGAGTTAGGTCTCACACCAGACCGTCCGTTCCGGAAGTGCGCCCGTGTGGTGGGAGAAGTGTTGGGTAAATATCACCCCCACGGAGATACGGCGGTATACGATGCCTTAGTACGCATGGCTCAAGATTTTTCCATGCGCTTGCCGCTGATCAACGGGCACGGTAATTTTGGCTCGGTGGACAACGATCCGCCAGCGGCGATGCGCTACACAGAATGTCGCTTACAATCTGTGGCCACCGATGCCTTGTTACGGGATATTGAATCGGAAACTGTAGACTTTATTGATAATTTTGACGGTTCCCAGCAAGAACCAACAGTTTTACCGGCGCGAATTCCCCAGTTACTGCTCAATGGCTCATCGGGAATTGCTGTGGGAATGGCAACTAATATCCCACCTCACAACTTGGGAGAGTTGATTGATGGCTTGGTAGCTCTGATTCATAATCCAGAGATTACAGATGTTGAGTTGATGCGACATATCCCAGGCCCTGACTTTCCTACTGGTGCTCAGATTCTGGGCACCAGTGGGATTAAAGAAGCCTATACCACTGGTCGTGGTTCGATAACGATGCGGGGTATGGCGGAAATTGAAACCATAGAACAGCGAGGTCGTCAGGATAAAGATGCAATTATTATCACTCAGTTGCCTTACCAAACTAATAAGGCAGCACTGATTGAAAGAATTGCTGAAATGGTCAATGAAAAGCGACTAGAAGGGATTAGCGATATTCGGGATGAGAGCGATCGCGATGGGATGCGGGTGGTAATTGAACTGAAGCGGGATGCCTATGCTCGTGTTGTCCTGAATAACCTCTATAAGCAAACACCCCTACAGACCAATTTTGGGGCAAATATGCTGGCATTGGTAGGCAACGAACCACAGCTAATCACCCTTAAGGACTTCTTACAAGTCTTCTTGGATTTTCGCATCGAGACGATTGCCAGACGGACGCGATATCAATTGCGCAAAGCAGAGGAACGGGATCACCTACTAGTCGGTCTGTTAATTGCTCTGGATAACTTAGATGCGGTGATTGCCTTGATTCGTGGAGCAGCAGATACTACCACTGCAAGGGACCAGTTGATTGAGCAATTTGGACTCTCCTCAGCTCAAGCTGATGCCATCCTACAAATGCAACTACGGCGGTTGACTGCTTTAGAAGCAGAAAAAATTCAAGCAGAACATGAGGAATTACAAACCAGAATTGCTGACTTAAAGGATATTCTGGCTCGTAGAAGTCGTGTCTTAGAAATTATTGAAACTGAGGTTGCTCAGATCAAGGCTACCCACGCCACCCCTAGACGCACAGAGATTCAACCAGTAGAAGGAGATCTAGGGGATATTGACCTGATTGCCAATGAGAAAGTAGTAATTCTCTTGACAGAACAGGGCTATATTAAGCGGATGCAAGTCAGTGAATTTAGTGCTCAAGCTCGGGCAACTCGTGGTAAAGCAGCGGCTCGGATGAAGGATGATGACGGAGTTGAGCATTTCTTCACTTGCTGCGACCATGATAGCGTCTTGTTCTTTAGCGATCGGGGTGTGGTTTACTGTCTGCGAGCTTACCAAATACCAGCAGCATCCCGTACAGCGCGAGGGGTACCGATTGTGCAGATGTTGCCGATCCCCCATGAGGAAAAAATTACCTCAATTGTGCCAGTATCGGAGTTCATCGATAACGAATATCTGGTGATGTTAACTCGTAAGGGTTACATCAAAAAAACTGCTCTTGATGCCTTTAGCAATATCAGAGCCAATGGCTTAATTGCCATTTCCTTGGGAGAAGGGGATCAATTACGGTGGGTGCGCCGTGCTAAAGAAGAGGATAGTGTGATTATCGGTTCCCGGCAGGGGATGGCAATTCACTTCAAAACTGATCAAGAGCAATTACGCCCTCTAGGACGAGCAACTAGGGGAGTTAAGGCAATGAAATTGCGAGAGCATGATGAGCTTATCAGTATGGATATTCTTTCAAGTCAAGTGGTTGCTAATATAGCTGCTGCTGGGTCTGAGGAAGATTCCCAAGAGCTGGAAGGGGAAGAATTGATTGAAACAACCAGTGAAGAACCTTGGGTACTGGTAGTAACCATGGGAGGTTATGGCAAGCGAGTACCAGTATCTCAGTTCCGGCTACAAAATCGAGCAGGTATGGGATTACTGGCAACCAAGTTCCGTTTACCCAAGGATGAGCTAGCAGCACTACGAGTAGTGCATCAGGGTGATGAACTGATGATGGTAACCAGTCGAGGGATTATTATTCGTCAGATAGTAGATGCAATTTCACCCCAGTCTCGGATGGCAACAGGAGTGAGAGTACAGCGCTTAGATGATGACGATGCGATCGCAGCTGTTGCTCTAGTACCGATCTCAGACCAAGAAGAGGAACAGGAACCTATATCAGATCAAGAAGAGGAGCAAGAGCCAACATCAGACTAAAAGGAGAAAGAAAACCCGACATTAGGATCTTAAGCTACAAGGCAGGAAGAGGTCCTGAAGTAGGAGGAAATAGGGCTACAAGGCTCCAAATTGGAATACACCACAGCTTATCGCAAGCGGCTATCCCCCCCATTCCTTAAGGGATGGGAGGGATAGCCCTCCGCCGCTTGGTTGTTTTTTTTACAAACAACTAACAACAATTCAACAATGGATAATGAACAATGGATAATGGATAATTACCTCTCCTTGAAAGAAGAGGATTGAACTTCAGGAAAATATTTTATTTTTATTTTCTTCATAAATGAAGAGGTCTTAGACCAAATTAACCAATTATCAATTATCAATTATCAATTATCCATTGATAACACTTGCATCCCCCGTGCTGTATTCCGGGGGATGAGTTAAACTACCTCCTCTGTTCTAAGCGGTTCAACTCGCTGGATAATTTCATCTCGTGTTGGCAATGTTTTGAGATCATACATGGCTTGAAGACTCAACCAAGAGGCAGCATCACCCCCAAAATAACGAGCTAAACGTACTGCAGTATCGGCAGTAATTGAACGACGCTCTTTCACAATTTCATGAATACGGGTAGCTGGTACATGCAATGCTAAGGCTAGTGCATTACCGCTCAGATTTAGAGGTATCAGAAAATCTTCACGAAGAATCTCTCCTGGATGCACTGGACGCATACGATTAATTACACGGTTCATAAGAATTATTCAGTGATAATCGACAATTTCAATATCAACAGGTCCACTCTCAGTCCAGATAAAACAAATTCGGAACTGAGCATTGATCCGGATACTGTACTGCCCTTGACGATCCCCCTTTAAGGATTCAAGGTGATTACCCGGAGGTGAACGAAGGAACTCTAGCGTCTGTGCAGCATCCAGTTGAGTTAACTTCCGAATTGCAACATCTTTGAAAGCTCTAAAACGAGGGGGATCACCTCCTTCAAAAAGGGATCTCGTATGTTTACATCTGAAAGACTGAATCATATCTGTTGCTATTACGCCTAGCGTAATACGCCAATAGTAACATGATAAAAGCTAATTGTTAGTAAAATATTCCCAGTGAAAGTAGAGGAGTAGTGCGTACGGCCAATGCGATTGCCTTTTCTAGGAGAAGCTGGACTATCTTCTACCTCCTATCTCGGAGCCTTGTTTCATAATAGTCACCGGAATTTTAAATAAAATTCTGGCTAATTGAGAAAAACCAAACTTAAATTTAAGGGATTGAGGTAACTCTTGCCAGGAGATCGGTACAAAACCCAAGCAGGTATAAAACTTTTCTAGTCGTTTACCCAGGCATTCCAGATAAAGAGGTTGTGTGGCTTTTTGAATCAAATGCTTTGCCAGAAAAGTTCCTAAACCGCGATCGCGCCAAGTTGGTGTAACAACCAAGCTACCAAGCTCTTGTGCTCCAGAAAAGTTACGCAGTTGTCCACAAGCTACTACCTGCCCCTCCGATTCAATCACCCAGAATTGCTGAAGGCGCAACTGAGTTGGGTCAAGTTTCGCCCTTAACACCAGCTTTCTGATTGACCATAGATCCTGAGCAGAGGCTGGGCGGAGAATACATCCTGCTGGTAAAGAATAAGATTGCTCAATCATGTGAAGTCCATTTGTGAAAAGGGTAATAATATCTTCTAAAGCATATTGAGGAATTGCCACCAACTTTGTGAGAGAATCCTACCAACCTGCTTGGATCTGCCCTTTTGCTAAAAATGAGCCTAGATAATCATCTTTTGCCAAGTCTACTAATCAGCCATTATGCTGCAATAGTTTGCTCAATCGTGCAAGAAGCAGTTTATTGAGACTCAAGACCAAATTTCGTGTTGTTATGCTAACTCTTCGTTATTTCATGGTCATAGGTGTGGGAGCTGTAATTTCCCTGAACTATGTAGAGCCTGTTTACTCAAAAGAATTACTATCACTTACTAAGCCGATTAGTAAACAAAGTGAAAGTGGCTATCCTAAGCCAGCAGTTGCAGTAACTCAAGAACACCCGCAAGAAACTGGGGAACCAGCTTTGAGTAGCCCAACTCCTAGCAATTTAGCTAGAGAGTCAATGGAGGATGAGCAAAGCCAACCAGTCGTTAACTCTACGGATCAAATTACGGAGGTTGCTGCTGAGGAAAACAATACTGTACGAACCTATAGAGAAGGAGATATTCCAGAGCCTCCACAAACAGTTTCAGAGTTCATTGTTAACATAGACGCTGAGACTACAAGTACTGCACTACAGGAAAGTACTTGGCAGAGTCTGGGTTTAACAATTAGTGACTCGTCAGAAAGCCCTTTAACTTCACCGATAAATCTATCAATATACGAGCCTTTGAGAGGAACTTCAACATCACTCAAGGAGCAACCTGTTCAATCCCTTGACACAGAACAGTTGTTAGTTCAATCTCCTGAATCAGAAATTCCTAGAGAAGTAGACTTACTAGTTGAGGAAATCCCACCCCTAGAATTTCTCAATCCTAGTGCTAATCCGTTGCTATTTCCTACTAAACCAAATGAAGTCCAGATTGAAAATACCCAGGCAATTACCTTGGAACAAGCGCTAGAACTCTCACAGCGCAACAACCGGCAGTTTCAGATAGCACGGCTTCAATTGGAAAGAGCCCAATTTGTTTTACAACAAGCCTTAGCTGCAGAGTTTCCTACTGCTAGTTTCATAGCAGATATTATTCGTACAGATTCTGCAGCAACAGAACTACAGAATAGATTGACAGGATTTACGCAAGATACTGTTTCAACATCTTTCAGCCCGATGCTGACATTGAACTATAACATATTTACGTCTGGACTTCGCTCAGCAAGCATTCGTAGAGCAGAGGAAGCAATACGCTTTCAACAGCTAGATTTAGAGCGCATCTTTGAGCAACTGCGGCTCGATGTTAGCCAAGCTTACTACCAGTTACAACTGGCTGATGCACAAGTTATTATTAACCAAGCAGCAGTAACCAATGCAGAAGAAGTTCTTAGGGATGCTCAGTTACGGGAACAAGCTGGGTTAGGAACCAAATTTGATGTCCTGCAACAGCAGGTGCAGCTGGCAAATTTTGTTCAAGATTTAACTAATGCTAGGAGAGATCAACGAGTAGCCCGACGCCAGATCGTAAATTTATTAAGCTTGGCTCAGGATGCGGAAGTTTCGGCAGCTGATCCCATTACTGTTGCAGGACAATGGGAACTATCTATTGATGAGAGCATTATCCTAGCCTTCAAAAACCGAGCAGAGCTACAACAGCGTCTAACTGAGCGGGATATTGCCGAGCAAGACCGGCTCATTGCCCTGGCTGATATCAGACCACAAGTAAGTGTATTTGCTACTTACGACGTACTTGATGTGTTTGATGACGATGTTGGTCCTGCAGATGGCTTTACGATAGGAGCAAGGTTCACTTGGAACTTTTTCGATGGTGGCTCTGCTAGAGCCAGAGCTAGACAAGCAGAAACTGACATTGCGATCGCTGATACCAATTTTGCTGATACTCGCAACACTATACGCTTTCAGGTAGAACAAGCCTTTTTTGATTTGAAGGCTAACGAGCAGAATATTCAAACAGCAACTTTGGCTGTCAAACAAGCAGAAGAAAGCCTCAGGCTGTCAGAATTGCGGGTAGGAGCAGGAGTTGGAACTCAGTTGGAGGTAATTAACCAGCAAACTGAACTGACCCGTGCTAGGAACAACCTAGTCTCAGCAATTCTCAACTACAATATCGGTCTAGCCAATCTCCAACGGGCTATTAGTAATCTCCCAGATAGCAAGCTGTTTGATTTGAGCTATTGAGCTGTCCTAGCCCAAATTGTTTCGACCAATCAAATTGGCAGCATTGAGTTTCCCTCAAAGGGCATAATAATTTAATATTACTTAATAAAGTAGTTTTGTCTAGGCTTCTATATAGAGACCACATTGCCCTCACTGCTATATCCCTCAAGAGATTAATAGGAGTACCTTAGCGGAAAATTTTATGGCTGATATCAAATTTGTCAAAGAAAACCAGGAAGTGATTGCCGCCAATGGAGCAAACTTAAGAGAGAAAGCTCTGCAAAACCGTATTGATCTCTACACCTTCAAGGGAAAGTTGATGAATTGTGGAGGTTATGGTCAATGTGGTACTTGCATTATTGAGATTGTAGAAGGTATGGAAAACCTTTCACCTCTTACTGAGGTAGAAAAGCGGAAACTGAGGAAAAAACCGGATACTTATAGATTAGCCTGTCAAACCTTAGTAAATGGACCAGTAAGCGTAATAACCAAACCGCAAGCTTGAGAATATTTTAGGGAGCAACTGTGACTACAAAAATTGATACTGAACTTAACCTAGAGCGCGTCAATAAAGCCATTAATGCGATCTTGGCAACATTGGGAGAACCTGAAACCGATTTACACCGTGAAGCACTTGCTGCCTTTCGTCAAGGGGATTACCTGCTAGTGAAGCGTTTGGCAGCCACTAACCTATCCGATTACTATTGCAAAGCCTTAGGCTATCTAGGGGGAGCCTTGAAGCTTACTCCAAATACAGATACCATCCTTGCCGAATCCGCACGCTCAACGGCTGATTTTGTGCGAGATCAAACTTTAGCCCGATTGGGTAATGAGATTGCTCAAGCATTAGTTGAGTGAAGGGGCAAGCTTATAGCCTCCCCCAAACCCCCACCATCAGTTAATGTACCATTTGGTACGAGACCTTACAGCAAGCTGAAAATTTACCTTTGACATCCGTCCCTGTCCTTCAAGGACGGGGATTCCTACCAGTCAACTGCCAAACCTTAATAGTCCTATCGCTGCTACCACTCACCAAAATCTGGCCATCGGGGCTAATCGCAATTGAATTGACATTCCGCTTATGTCCCTTCAGGGTACTTAATATTTTTCCACTATCAACCTGCCACAATTTGATCGTAGTATCAGCACTTCCACTAACCAACAGTTGACCATCCAGACTAAAAACAACTGTGTTCACCCAATCCAAATGACCCTTCAGAGTTTTTAACAACTTACCTCTACTTATATTCCACAACTTGATAGTATTGTCCCCACTACCACTGGCAAGAGTTTGACCATCTGGACTAAAGGCAACAGTATTAACATCACCAGCATGACCAGCTAAAGTATCTAATAACTTGCCATTACTTAACTGCCACAACCATACTGTATTGTCACTACTACCACTAGCAAGCAGTTGTCCATCTGGGCTAAAGGCAACAGTATTAATTGCCCTTGAATGATGTAGAGTTCTTAGTAGTTTGCCAGTACTCAGCTGCCAAATTTTAACCTTTTGGTGATCGCCACCACTAGCCAACAATTCTCCATCTTGACTAATAGCAACGGATAGAGATACTACTGAATCTAAATCATCAGTAATCGTATAGCTTACTGAGCCAGTAGTTAAATCCCATAACTTGATTTTGTCATCAACACTCCCACTTACTAAAGTCTGATTATCAGGACTGAAAGTTAAGGTTAAAACTGGCTCTGAATGTCCAACAAAAGTACGTAGCAGTTTTCCAGTCTCTAAGTCCCATAGTTTAATTGTGTTGTCAAAACTTCCACTAGCAAAGCACTCACCATTAGGGCTAATAGCAACTGCAAAAACTGAATTCAAATGACCCCGAAGAGTATGTATACAGCTACCAATGAGCGTTCTTTTTTGGGAGACAGACTTCTGTGTTGCTGCTTTCGGAAAGACAAAATATTGACTAGGATTTGGAATTACACCATAATTCAAATCCTTCAGAACTTCCGTAGCAGATTGATAGCGTTTTTTCAGGGGATGCTGTAGTAGTTTATCAAGAACTTGACCTAGCTGATCGCTAATGGAATTACTCAAATAATTTCGCCATACCCAAGCAGCATCAGCAAAACTGTATACATTAAAAGGATGCCGTTCTGTCAACAGATGGATGCAAGTAACACCAAGACTGTAAAGATCACTGGCAAAAACTGCTTTACCAACAATTTGCTCTGGAGCTGTGTACCCTGCAGAACCAATCATTGTCCCTGTTTTTTTGAGAGTAGTTACTGTGGTAGATTTAGCTGCTCCAAAATCAACTAGGACAATCCCCTCATCCTGAATAAAACTTTCTGAAATCAGGACAGGTTTATTGAGAATAGAGCAAGAGCGACGAATAATGATGTTTGCAGGTTTAATATCTCGGTGAATAATGTTGCGATCGTGAATGAAATCAAGTACTGGTAATAAACTGTTCAGCAAGCTACGAATTTTTGTCTCATTGAAAGCACCTTCTGTTGCTAGGGTTTGGGCTAAATTGTACCCATCAATAAACTCTTGCACCAAATACTGGCGGTTATCTTGCACAAAATGTGCCAGTAGTTCGGTAAGCTGAGGATGTCTACCCACTTCTTCGAGTCGTACCGCTTCTTGCTCAAATAACTCAATGGCTTTCTGGAGATTGCTGATACTGTGCTCTGAGGGGAAAAACTGCTTAATTACACAGTATGGTTTCGATGGTTTGTCCTCATCCACTGCCAAGAAAGTTCTGCCAAAACCTCCTTTGCCAATAAGCTTGATGGCACGGTAACGCCCTTTCAACAACAAGCTGGAACCACAAGTTTGGCAGAACTTAGTCCCATTTGAGTTCTGAGGCTGTTGGCAGTTGGTGTTGAGGCAATAGCTCATAGGAGCGACAAAAAGAAAATCCTGATTTTAGATACGCGCTTGGTATCCGTTCCTAATTCCCAATTTTCAATTTCCAATTTTCTTAATTTAAGAACATAAATATCAAGAATTGTCAATAAACTCAGTAAAGTTTTATAATAATTCTAACCGAGAGAGTTAGTTATTGTTTTGAATTCCGTAGAGGCAGATTATATGACATCTTATGCAACCGCTTCTGCCAGAGCTGAGATGAGTGAACTTCGGCGTTTGAAAACCTTACTACCACCAGAATTGCAGAGCTGGGTTATGGTAGAAGCCACCACTGAAGTTAATCCTACCTTACTCCGAACTGAAGAGATTGGCAGAGACGAGGTAGAGGTTCAAGTTGATCTAGTCAAATGGGAGCAACTAGCCCTAGATCAACGTAACTTACTATTCTGGCACGAAGTTGCCCGGATTCAAAATGACACTATTCCCAAAGAAGGCTGGGAAATGGCAGCTCTAGCCATTGGTTTAGGCGGCGCTGTAGGTGAACTCTGGGTACAAGACGGCTTGCTACTATTGTTAGCCTTGACATTGTGCGGGGTCTCTGGATGGAGGCTATATCAGAAAAATAATGGAGAGAAAGTATTAAAAGAAACTATAGAAGCTGACGAAAAAGCGATCGCCCTTGCTACTCGCTTTGGTTATACTTTACCCAATGCCTACAAAAGTCTTGGCAGTGCTTTAAAAACCTTGATCGAAATAACTCCTAAACGGCGTCAACGGCTTAAATACGAAGCAAGGCTAAAAGCTCTAAAACGTAGTGCTAACAAAGCTAAGGCAAGAGCTAAAGCTAAACGTGAGGGCAGCCCTCGCAGCTAACCTATTAGGGGGTGAACGAAATATGAAGTGGGATTTATAGCAAAGTATCCTCTCAAATCATTAGTTCTCCTTTGTTTCCCTATCTCCCCATCTCCCTATCTCCCCACCCTTTTTTTCGCTCACCCACTATTAGGGAGCATCCCAAAGCTATAAATTCATCATTAAGCAGCTATCAGCTAAAAAGCCAAATGCTGAACGCTGAATACTAATTGGTGAGACACCTGCACTATAAAAAATGAGATGCACCCACCCATTATTTTGTCAATGACCCGCTGCTAAGTCCTGCGAACTTGAGCAGCGGGTCATTTTAAATTGGTCTCAATCTTAAAATTTGGAGAAAAGCTAAGAATTTTCTCACGAATTATTCATGTTGTTTTCATCAAGTATTTTGAATATAGTTTTATAGCTTACTCTACTGTAATTGTTGTAAATAGCAAAAAAAATTCTTTAACTAGAGAAAATTAATTTCTGTAGCAAATATATTACTTTAGGCTCAAGGTTTGGCAAACTTAAAAGTCGTAAGATAAATTGTCTGACCTGTAAGACAAGTAGGAACAAATCTTTATGGTTAAAGCAGTTTCCGAAGAAAATTTTCCGGTTACATTCTTAAACCATACTCCAGTGATGCATTTACCAGCTCGCGTGAGTGTAACAGAGGGTGTAGCTTTCAAGGAAAAATGTCAGCAGCTTCTAAACAGTAGTTCTCTTCCAGCAAAAATTGTTCTCGATTGCAGCAAGACTATATTTATTGACAGTAGTGGAATTGGAGCATTAGCTCGTACTTTCAGGAATACCCAACAAAAAAAAGTTCAACTAGTGCTTAAGGGCGTAACTCCTCAAGTGATGACAGTGTTGGAATTGACCTCACTAGACAGAGTTCTGACCTTGGAACCAGTTGCTAAGGTTGCAACAAGCGCTACCAATTACTCAGAAAAGCAGCTACCAACGACTCATCCTTCTATGGATTCTTGGATAAAACGCTGTTTTGATATTGTGGGAAGCTTGGTGGGTTTAGCAATAACTGCTATTTTGTTTATTCCCATTGTGATAGCTATTAAACTCGATAGTCCTGGACCCATTTTCTTTGGTCAAACTCGTTGTGGTTTAATGGCAAAGAACTTCACAATTTGGAAATTCCGCTCAATGTGTCTTGATGCAGAAGCCCAAAAAAGTAGTGTTACTAATCAAGCCATTGGTGCTATTTTCAAGAATGATAATGATCCTAGAGTGACTAAGGTCGGTCGCTTTCTACGGAGAACTAGTCTAGACGAACTGCCTCAGTTCTGGAACGTACTTCAAGGGGATATGAGTCTAGTGGGCACCAGACCACCTACACCAGATGAAGTCGAATACTATGAAGTACCAGAGTGGCGACGTCTAGATGTCAAACCAGGTATGACTGGCGAATGGCAGGTCAATGGGCGCTCTTCCATCAAAGATTTTGAAGATATTATTAAGCTGGATTTACAATATCAGCACAATTGGAGTTTAGTCTATGACCTCAAACTCATTTTCAAAACAATCATGATCTTGTTTAATGAAAAGAGTGGTGCTGTTTAGGGAGCATCTTACCTTTAGTTTGGTTATCAAACACAGATGACTAACCTTGAGCTTGAGACTTAAGTAGGTGAGCATAAATAAGCCGACAAGAGAATGGCGGGTTTGAAAGGGTTACAACAATTACATAGTAAGCATCTTGACTAAACTCACCTCTAAAAATCTCATGATTGTTTTTTGCCACCTACTTACCACTACTGAGAAAAACTATAGTCGGAAAATTTAAGATGCTCCCACTGTTAAAAAAAACCTGGAATTCTTTTCGGTTAATGCAAAATGAACAACCGCTTAAACAAGACCATCTTCAGGTAGATACTGGTTTGGAAGCTGTACCAGAGGTTCTGGAGTGGTGTGAGCGATTTATTTCACCCCTGCTACCTCCTAAGTTTTGCTGGGAGTGTAAAACTGCTTTTATTGAAGGCTTCACCAATGCCGTTCGCCATGCTCACAAACATTTGCCCCAAACTACCCCGATTGAGTTGGAATTGAAGTTGTTCCCTCGGTACTTGGAAATGAGGATTTGGGATCAGGGAGTGCCGTTTGATTTACTAGCACAGCTCCAAGACATAATCGAAGAAATTAGCCAGAACAAAATTGAGCCCCTAGATATGGAAAACCACAGAGGTTTGCTGTGGATGGACAAGTTAATGGATGAGCTGGCTTACGAACGTCTCCCTGATCAACGTAATTGTTTGCTAATGCGTAAACGGCGTTAGATTTCAGCCGAAGCTCGCTCAATCAGACGACGTGCCAAAGTTTGGACGCCTGTGTGTTCGTAATAGTTTGTAGATACATCCAGAAAAGCACCCAGATAATCTAACTTGTCATCGGTGAACTCGATAAAGCCTCGTAGATTGTTGACTACTACTTCTGGAGTCAAACCTCGATCACTAATAAAACTATCCATCCAACCACGAACTGCGCCAAAGCTTTCACCAATAAAGCCGAGCTTACTCTGGGAATCGCCACCAGGAATGCTGTCTTTGATGCTGCTGAAACCCTGATTGTTCTCTAAATCTGAAGGACTCATTCCTGAGAGAGTTTCTTCTACTTTCAGAAGTAAGTCTGGGCCAAGGGGAATCAAACCATCAAAACAAATCAGTGCTGCCATTCGCATCAACGATTCACCACCGTAGTCTCCTAAAGCACCGAGAAAGTCCCCAATGCTATCTCCAGGGATGCCGTTAATTTGGCAAAAGGCTACGATCTCTACCACTAATTTCAGCGATAAATCAATGCTTTGGGCTTTATTAGGTTTCGGGGTCAGATTGCTTAAAAAACCCAGCAGGGGAACTTTTTCACCAATTTTGTTAGCTAAGGCAGCAGCTCCAAGAGCACTACCAGCACTATCAATAGTTTGGTAAAGCCATAAGGCTCGTTGGTAGCCTTGGGAACGGTCATTGAACAGATAGACAGCGCGATCGCCAATTTCCTGAATTACATCTTCATCGTCCTCTCCAGTAACGGCGCGGATCGTATTTTCAAAACCAACTAAGTTGTCCCACTCTCCAGGAACAACAAAATCTAGAGACTTCAAGGCACGGGTAGTCATATTGCTAGTTGGCAATTGATCAACTAGCTCAAAAATTGCTTTGCTCACAGATAAACTCCTTACTCACTATTGAGTTTTGTCACAAAATTTAATCCATTGCCTCTTGAGTTGGGACTCAGGGCAAATTTTTCTTTTCTGTTGAGTAGTCTTGCTCAAGACTGGAATTAGCTCTAACCAAACTTGAGACTAATTTTTACTTAAGTCGGGCAAGACCCTGAAGATTAAATTTCTGTAACCAAGCCTCGCGATCGCTCGCAGTAAAGGATGCGTCACGAGATTGTACCTTTACCTGGTAGCGATCGCCTACCAGAATAGCAGTAGACTTACCGGTTTCCTTGGCGGGATAACCGGCAATTTGTTTACTGCTTCCCTGGTACTTGGCAGCTACATTGGGGGTGCTAGAAGTATCGTTGATTGAGAGCACAGCTACCTCTGTGCCATCTTTCTTCAGCTTGGCAGAAGCAAAGCCTTTTTTCTCCTGAGTGTAGACTCGCTCATAGCCAGCACCAGCTGCGGGAAAGAACTTATTGAACTCCGCTCCTTGGGTAGCATCTTTAGAAACAGCTTGACCACTTTTTTGCTGAGTACTTTCCTGCTGTGCTTGTTCAAAGCGAGAGGGAGCCTCTTGAGCACAAGCTGTTGTCAGCAGTAACACACTTATGAGTAAGGGAGCTAAAATTTTACGCAGACGAATCATAATCGGTAATTTTCTCCTTAATGTTTTGCGTTCTTAGACTAATATTGATGTTCCGACAGGTTGCCAATTGACCCATCCTCCTTTTGGGGGACACCAAAAACTATGGGCATTTTGAATTCAATACTTACTAGGCTAAATAATACTATCTTGGAAGATGACTCCAAATAATTGGGAATTTATGCAGTTGGGTGACTACCTCAAGTTATGCGAATTCTAATTCCTCAAGTTATGCGAATTCTAATTTATTCCTACAACTATTATCCAGAGCCAATTGGGATTGCCCCCCTAATGACAGAACTGGCAGAAGGTTTGGTAAAAAGAGGGCACACAGTTCGTGTGGTTACAGGTATGCCTAACTATCCCGAACGGGAAATTTACCAAGGATACCGGGGTAAGTTGTACCTTAACGAAATCATCAATGATGTTGAGGTTCAGCGTTGTTATGTCTGGATTAAGCCTAAACCAAATTTGCTAGATCGATTATTATTAGAGGTTAGCTTTGTTGTTACTAGCTTTATTCATGCTCTCAATGCTAAATGTCCAGATGTGATTCTGCTCACATCTCCTCCCCTCCCAGTTTCTATCCCAGCAGCTCTTTTGGGATGGATCAAACGCGCTCCAGTGATTTTAAATCTTCAGGATATTTTGCCAGAAGCTGCTGTTCACGTGGAGCTACTGAAAAATCAACTGCTAATTCGCATCTTTACAGCTTTGGAACAGTTTGCCTACCGCAGTACCACCAAAATTAGTGTAATTGCGGATGGTTTTGCACAAAACTTGATCAGTAAAGGAGTTCCAGCTCAAAAAATTGTGCAGATTCCTAACTGGGTTGATATAGATTTTATCCGCCCTTTACCGAAAGAAAACGAATTCCGCTGTCTTCATCAACTGTGCAATAAGTTTGTCGTAATGTACTCCGGTAACATTGCTCTGACTCAGGGCTTGGAAACTGTCATCAAGGCAGCAACTCGCCTGGTTCAATTTCCTGAGATTGCGATTGTGATTATAGGTGAACAAAAAGCCCTCAAGGAATTGCAAGAATACCATGATAACTGTCCGGAATACCGTGACAACCCTCAAGGGACTAATGTAATACTTCTACCTTTTCAACCTCGGGAAACAATTCCCCAAATGTATGCAGCAGCAGATGTAGGATTAGTGTTACAAAAGCACAATGTGATTTCCTTTAATATGCCTTCTAAGATTCAAATACTACTTGCTAGTGGTCGAGCAATTGTGGCGTCTGTTCCTGCTAGTGGAACTGCAGCTAGAGCTGTAGAAGCCAGTGGTGGTGGTATTGTTATCCCTCCAGAAGACCCAGATGCTCTAGCTGCAACTATTTTGGAATTGTATCGCGATCCTGAGAGAGTAAAATTACTGGGAGAGAAGGGTAGACAGTGTGCCCTTGAGAAATATAACTTTGAGCAAGCACTCAACCTTTATGAAGAACTATTTACTGCTGTTCAGAAGGGTTGAGCTAGAATATGAGCAGTGAAACTGTTCGGTTAAGTATCGATGCGTTTAAGCTTTCTTCCCTTCTGTTGCCCTTAGGAGTTTTTTAGGTGATGCGAGATCAGGTCTTAACCTGGTTATCAGAGAACGTTCCTGCTTCTCGACTTCAGCATATCTTAGGTGTAGAGCAGATGGCAGTTGAACTAGCTCGGCATTATCATTTGGATGTCGCAAAGGCAGCTCAAGCTGGATTGATGCACGATCTAGCTAAATACTTTAAGCCCAATCGATTGTTGCAGATGGCAAGGACTGAGTGTCAATCTAAAAGTGGGAAAGCACATCCTACTCTAGATATAGAAATAGACCCCATCTGTGAAGCTACTCCTCATCTATTGCACGCAGACGTTAGTGCGATTGTCGCTAGAGACAAGTTTGGGATGCAGGATGAAGAGGTTTTAAAAGCGATTGCTAATCACACTTTGGGGCGTCCTGGTATGAGTAGTTTGAGTTGTATGGTGTTTCTGGCTGACAGTTTGGAGCCTAGTCGTGGTGATACACCAGAATTGGAAGCATTACGGCTCCTTTGCCGACAAAACCTCTATCAAGCACTCTGGCGAACTTGTGACTATTGTTTGAGTTTCCTACTAGATAGCCGCTGCTTTGTTCACCCCCGCACAATCTTGACTCGGAATTGGGCACTGCAAATGTTTAACCAAAACATGAACCAGTAAACATTTATACTACAACATCAATGATATGAGAGTCCATACTTCAAGCCAAATAATAGTAATATAGATGTAGTATACTACATCATTAAAGTCAGTTCCCTTGAACAACAAATTGGAAATTTAATGAGAGATCAATTTAAAGTGCCTTCTACTATAGTTGCTACCAGTGCTCAACAAGAGGATGTGAGCAGGGAGATAGCTTTAACCATTGCTCAAGCAGCAGATGAGCGCAAAGGTGAGAATATTGTCATTTTAGGTGTAGCAGAAGTATCATACCTAACGGATTACTTTGTAATTGTTACCGGCTTTTCTAAAGTACAAGTAAGGGCGATCTCCCAGGCGATAGAACAGAAAGTAGAAAGTAGATGGCAACGACTACCTCTAAGAACTGAAGGACAAGCTGAGGGAAGTTGGATTCTTCAGGATTACGGTGAGGTGATTGTCCACATCTTGCTACCTCAAGAGCGGGAGTTCTATAATTTGGAAGCATTCTGGGGACATGCAGAGCATATTGAATTTCAGGCATCCTAATCCCTAATTAACTAACAACATGGTGGAATCTTCCGTTTCTATTTGTCCAGTTCCAGAGGAGCAGCAACCAATAAATGAGTATCAAGAACTCCAAGACTCTTGGTTCTTTCGTTGGGTAACCCTCGATCTGACTAGCTATATTACCAAGCTATTATGTGTCTGGGGATTGAGTTGGTTTGTTTGGGCTCCTGTAGCAGCAGCTAGTTTTGCGCCGAAAAAGTATCTGGTTCAGTTTATTCTTTGTGCTAGTGCTGGTGCAGGTGTATTTTTGGTGTTAACCTTGCTGCGACTCTATTTAGGTTGGTCATATGTGCGAAATCGCTTACTCAAAGAAACAATTTTCTATGAGGAGTCAGGCTGGTATGATGGTCAAAACTGGACAAAAACGCCAGAAATTTTTACACGCGATCGCTTGATTGTCTCTTATCAAATACAACCAATTCTGCAACGTCTGAAACGGACCTTTGTTATCCTAGTGCTATTGGTAGTTGGTGGTGGTCTAATTTGGAATTTTTTATAAACTTGTTGGTATCAGTCAGAGCAATAATTGTCCTGTACCTACTGCAATTATCTTGTCCCCTTCAAATGTTAGGGTTTTAGACATGACCAGGGGAAAACGCACTCAATCGCGAGCCTTAGAAGTCCATCTACTAAGGGAAGGCATTGTTGAATCAACCCATCTCGTCCAAGTAGTAGTCTGTGACAATCGGGGTCGGGTTCTATCTATTGCTGGTAGTTCAGAAACTGCAGCATTTATTCGTTCCGCGCTCAAACCTTTTCAGGCTCTAGCAGTAGCTAAGACTGGCACTTTGGAACGTTATAACCTCAATGATCGTGACTTAGCGATTATCTGTAGCTCTCATCAAGGCAAGATTGAACAGGTACGACAGGTTTTTAACATCCTCTGGCGCTGTGATGTTGATCCTTCAGCATTAAAATGTCCAATTTCCACTGGTAAAGAAAGTCCACTACAGTACAACTGTTCTGGTAAACATGCTGGGATGTTAGCCGTTTGTCAACAAAGGCAGTGGTCACTTAATACTTATTTACAGTACAACCATCCTGTACAAAAGCTAATCTTAAGCCAAGTTGCTGAGTTAATGCGAATGCCAGGGGAGGAGTTGATCCTTGCCCATGATGACTGTGGAGCTCCCACTTATTTAGTACAACTCGGTCAAATGGCTTCCTTGTATGCCCAACTAGCTTCTGGTGACAATTTGGCAATGGAGCGTATTGTCCGCGCCATGACCCATCACCCAGAAATGGTAGCAGGAGAAGGAGCTTTTGATACTGAATTGATGCGATTGTCTGAAGGAGAGCTTGTTAGTAAATCTGGAGCAGAGGGAGTTCAATGTATTGGTCGTGTGGGAGAAGGTCTGGGTCTAGCCATTAAAGTAATGGATGGAGCCAAACGAGCCAAGTATGCTGTTGCCATCCAAATGCTCAAGCAAATGGGCTGGATTAGTCCTGCGATCGCAGAAACCCTGGCAGAAACTTTTATGAGACTTAGTGAGTTTAAGCGCTTAGAGGTCATAGGTGAGTTATCAATGCTTTAGCGTCATTAGTCATTGGCCATTGGTCCTTTGTCCTTTGCTGCTTCTGCTACTGCTATCTCAGCCAAAATCTTTCGTGGAATAAGTAAATAAAGTTGTCACGTTTGAAAATAAGAGTTATACTAGGTAAAGCGACGCGGGATAGAGCAGTCTGGTAGCTCGTCGGGCTCAACAATCAGGTTAACTATTAAGTTAAATCCTGCTGAGGGCGGCACGTAAAGAAATTTTCGTGTGTTTACTTGTCAAATTCGGGGAAACCCCCATTGTGAGGCAATCCCGAGCCAAGCTCCATTTACTGGAGAAGGTGTAGAGACTGGTTAGGCAAGCACCCTAGCGGTTAAGCCGAGGGTGAAGGGACAGTCCAGACCACAAACTGGAACATCCAGGCAGCGAAAGTTGTAGTTGGTAAGCATAACCCGAAGGTCGGTGGTTCAAATCCGCCTCCCGCCACCAAATTAATACAAAAGCAAGCCCTGCAAGCAAAATGTTTGCAGGGTTTTGCAGTTGGGAGGGATATATTTAGGGCTTGCTGAATAAGTCAAATGGGAGACTTGAGGAAGTAAAAAGTAACGAGTAACAAGTAACAAGTAACAAGTTTTGAGTTAATCTCAACGAAAGTGCAAGATTTTTGAACTAATGACTAAGCGGCGGGGCAACATTTCCTCCAACCCCTTTAAAGAGTTGGCTTCCCCGTCGCTTTTTGTGAATAATTAAGTTAGTTGTGGCAAGATTAGCTTTGGGAGACAGAGATGGCTGTTAAGATCAGACGACCCATTTTAGTGGGAGGAATCGGTCTATCTTTTGGACTATGGATGTTAGATCTTGTCCAAGACTCAGTAGCAGAGATAGGCGAGTGGGGGATATTAGGGACGATCACTATTGCTACAGTTATCTGGTTGTTTGGGAGAAAAACTTCCCCTAAAGTCGAGTATTCATCAGTATCACTACCTGTAGACGAAAAGGCAGTGGAACAAGCGATCGCTCAAGTAGAAACAGCAATTAACCAGCTAGAAACTGAGGCAGATGATCTAGATACTGTTACCCCATTGCGACAACAAGTTACCCACCTTACCCCTGAGTTAGAACGGGCAGAAATACAACTAGTAGTTACTGGTGGTAAAGGTTTTGGTAAAACTACTTTGCGGCAAGTACTCGAATCCAACTGGATATCCCAACAGCAACACAGCCTTAGCTTGCAAGAGACACCAGCTTTATTTGTCAGTAGTGATACCAGAGTTGAGGCAGAAGGCACTGCTCAAGAAATTGCCCTTGCCGATACTCCTATCTTAACTAACGCTTTACGCTCTGATTTAGTGCTATTTGTCACAGCTGGGGATTTGACTGACACCGAGTTTCAAACCTTAAAGCAATTGAGAGCAGCTAATCTACGCACAATTTTAGTATTTAACAAACAAGACCAATATTTACCTACAGAACGAGCAACCATATTAGAACATTTACGAAAGCAAGTAGCAGAGATTTTGGCAGCAGAAGATGTTGTAGGGATTAGTGCTTCTCCTGCACCAGTGAAAGTGCGCCAGCATCAGCCAGATGCTTCTGTCAAAGAATGGCTAGAACCCCAATCTCCTGCACTGACATTCCTGTGTGAGCGATTAAGTCAAATTTTGATCCAAGAAGGACAACAATTGGTGTGGGCAACTACGATTAGGAAAGCAGAGTTGATTAAAGCAGAGACAAAAACAGCGCTAAATCAGCTCAAGCGCCATCGCGCCCTACCTGTGATTGAGCAATGTCAGTGGATTGCTGCTGCTGCTGCTTTTGCCAACCCAGTTCCCGCACTAGATTTACTGGCAACAGGTGCTGTCAGTGTCCAGTTGGTAGCAGAACTAGGAGAAATTTACCAGCAAAAGTTTTCTCTACAGCAAGCTCAAGCAGCAGCTAAAACCTTGGGTAGTTTGATGCTTAAGCTGGGTTTAGTAGAGCTTTCTACCCAAACCATTAGTAGTATTCTTAAAAGCAATACTTTCACCTACGTTGCTGGGGGGGCTTTACAAGGTGTTAGTGCTGCTTATCTCACCAGATTGGCAGGTTTAAGTCTAATTGAGTACTTCCAAGAGCAGGAAAAAAGTACCAATACGCCGACTGAACAACCATTCAATCTGGAGCGTTTAGGGCAGAAACTGCAACAGGTTTTCCAGCAAAATCAACGGCAATTATTTTTGCAGAGTTTTGTCAAGCAAGCAGTGGGGCATTTGATGCCAGAATCCCCTCAATCTAAATTTGCTAGTTCTCAGCCCCTGGCTAGCGGCGATTGCCACTAGCAATAGATGAAAGTTGCACATTTTTCGTTATTTCTCAAACCCTTGCTATATAAGGATTATAAAATGTGCAACTTAAGAGTATTAGTTATTTGCTCTGAGCCAAGCTTCATATAAGTCGGGACGACGCTCCTGTGTTCTCTGAATTTGCTGTTCTTTGCGCCAGCGGGCAATTTCGGCATGATTTCCTGACAACAAGACATCTGGAACCTTCCATTCCCGATACTCTGCTGGTCGGGTATATTGGGGATAATCTAACAATCCAGCTTCAAAACTTTCGGCTTTGAGAGACTCTACTTTGCCTACGGTTCCTGGCAATAATCTCACCACACCATTAATTAGTGCTAGGGCTGGAATTTCCCCACAGGTCAAGATAAAATCCCCCAAAGACACTTCGCGGGTGACTAAATGCAATACTCGCTCATCGACCCCTTCATAATGTCCACAAATCACTACCAGTTGGTCGTAGCTTATTGCCAGCTCCCTTAGTAAGTTTTGGTTTAAAGGTTGTCCCTGAGGCGTCATGAGGATAACTTCCCGCCTAGGCAAAGTCGGTAATGACTCCACCGCCGCAAAAATTGGCTCTGGTTTCATCAACATTCCCACACCACCACCGTAGGGCTCATCATCAACTCTCCGGTGTTTATCAGTAGCAAAGTTGCGAGGATTGGCTAAATAAACCTGAGCAATTTGCTTAGCCAGTGCTTTACCGATTAGCCCTGAGTTTAGGGGAGAGGTAAAAAAATCAGGAAACAGTGTAACAATATCAAAGCGCACAAGGTATTAATTAAACAGGTTCAGTATGTGCTATTTTTATATCACAATTATGCTACACATTTTGCTTTCTCATGATTTGGCTATCACATCTCAACCATAGCTCAAGATAATTGGAAGTTTATCATAGTACATTGACATCCCCCTAAGGGATGAATATTAAAAACAGTGTCTTATAATATCAGAGAAACTCTCTTGGTTTCTGCTGAGGAATGGCTTCAATCTTTAGTGCGGAATGAGTTACAGTTTCCTGAATGGTTGAGCCAAGTTCAGAAATTATATTACAGTAGCATTCCAAGCAATAGCCAAAACTTAAGCAATTGAATCACCTCATACCAAAAATCGATATGATGCTCCAGTTAGAATCTCAATTTCCAGGAATGAGAATGCCTAAATCTACTAAGACTGCTGTTCTTGTAATAGGTGGTGCTGAAGACAAGATTCATGGACGCGAGATCCTGCACAATTTTTTTTACCGTTCTGGATCAGGGGAAAGTCGCATCGCGATTATTCCCTCAGCGTCAAGAGAACCAGCACTGATTGGTGAACGTTATCACCGAATTTTTACCGATATGGGAGCCCAAGAAATTAGGGTACTAGATATCCGCGATCGTGTCCAAGGGGCTGATCCCTCAATGCTGGAGTATATCGCCCAGTGCACTGGCGTCTTCCTGACTGGTGGCGATCAGTTGCGATTGTGTGGCTTACTAGCAGAAACGCCCGTGATGGAAAAGCTCCTACAGCGAGTGAATCTGGGTGAAATTACTCTAGCAGGTACTAGTGCTGGTGCAGCAGTTATGGGTCACCACATGATTGGTGGTGGCGGTAGCGGTGAATCTCCCAATCGCTCTCTAGTAGAAATGGCCACAGGATTGGGGATCATCCCTGAATTAATCGTCGATCAACATTTTCACAATCGCAATCGTATGGCACGTCTGATGAGTGCTATAGCTGCTAATCCTAACTTGTTAGGAGTAGGTATTGATGAAGATACCTGTGCCTTATGTGAAAAAGATGGTTTGTTGCATGTGATGGGCAAAGGCACTGTGACAATCATTGATCCAGGAGAAATGTCTTATACCAATGAGTCTTATATTGGTGCTAAAGATCCCATTAGTTTACATAATCTCCGGGTGCATATTCTCTGTCATGGCGATCGCTACCATATACACAAGCGCTCCCTCATGACCCAAAAATTCTGAGTAACAGTCTTTTCCTTCCTACCTATTGTGAGCAATAGACGATGGTGTCTAATTGGAACCTAGGGACTAGGGAGGGGCAATTTTCCTAATTTCGTTGTGCGCTGAGAAGCGCATAGCGTTTAATTTGGACTTTATTTTTGACACTATCACTGGGAATGTAGAAGAAAACTGTTCTCTATGAACAGTTTAAGAGCTTTTCAACGCGAGAAACTAGTTAACCTGACAACTTCACAGGAGTCGTGACTTAACGATTAAGCAAAATTATTGATTTATAATAAAAAACTTTAAATATACTTTACATATCCTGTGTTTTGTTGCTGCACTCCCTGAGTGTGACAATCACTCCTTTCAACTTCCTGAAGTACATCTTGACAATCATCCCCGGTCATCGGCTATGAGAATTCTGAAAATCCAGACATTACGCGGTCCCAACTATTGGAGTATTCGACGCCACAAACTTATTGTTATGCGTCTTGACTTAGAGGAACTGGCAAACAAGCCCTCCAATGAGATTCCTGGCTTTTACAACGGACTAGTTGAGGTCTTACCCAGTCTGGAAGAGCACTTTTGTTCTCCTGGCATCCGGGGTGGTTTCCTTAGTCGCGTGAATCAAGGTACGATGATGGGGCACATCATCGAACATGTGGCTCTGGAGCTGCAAGAACTAGCTGGTAGGCAAGTGGGCTTTGGTCGCACTAGGGAAACAGCGACACCAGGAGTATATCAGGTAGTAATTGAATACGCTGATGAACAAGCTGGTCGTTATGCTACCAGAGCAGCAGTTCGCCTGTGTCGTAGCATTGTGGATACTGGTACTTATCCCCAAAAAGAATTAGATCAAGACCTCAAAGATTTAAATGAATTGCACCAGGATGCTGCTTTAGGTCCAAGTACAGAAGCATTGGTAAAAGAAGCTGAAGCTAGAGATATACCCTGGATGGCTCTGAGTGCCAGAGCCATGATTCAGCTAGGCTATGGTTGCTACCAAAAGCGCATTCAGGCAACTTTGAGTGACCACTCTGGGATTTTGGGGGTTGAGCTAGCCTGTGATAAAGAGGGTACGAAATTAACTTTGCGGGATGCGGGTATCCCTGTACCGCGCGGCACAGTAATTCAGTACCTAGATGATTTAGAAACAGCCATTGAAGATGTAGGGGGTTACCCGATTGTCTTAAAGCCATTGAATGGCAATCATGGTAGAGGCATTACTATTGATATCCAGAATTGGGAAGAAGCCGACAAAGCTTATGATACTGCCAGAAAAATCTCCCGCTCTGTAATTGTCGAACGGTACTATCGCGGCACTGATCACCGGGTTTTAGTGGTTAATGGCAAATTGGTGGCGGTTGCCGAACGCATTCCTGCTCATGTGGTAGGAAATGGCAAGTCTACTATTGAGGAATTGATTGAGGAAACCAATCGCGATCCCAATCGCGGCGAAGGACATGATAATGTCCTCACCAAAATAGTGATCGACCAAACTAGCATGAGTCTGTTGAAACGTCAAGGCTACAGCCTAAATACGGTGTTAAAAGAGGGTACATGGTGTTACTTGCGAGCCACTGCTAACCTCAGTACAGGAGGTATAGCTATAGATCGCACCGATGATATCCACCCGGAAAATATCTGGTTAGCAGAGCGGGTAGCGAAAATCATCGGTTTGGATATTGCAGGGATTGACATTGTTACCCCCGATATCACTAAGCCACTACGAGAAGTAGATGGGGTAGTAGTAGAAGTAAACGCTGCTCCTGGTTTCCGAATGCATGTTTGTCCTAGTCAAGGTTTGCCTCGAAATGTAGCAGCACCAGTAATGGAAATGCTATTCCCTCCCGGGCAACCTAGCCGTATTCCGATTGTGGCAATCACTGGGACTAATGGTAAAACTACTACTACCCGTTTGATTGCCCATATCTATCGGCAAACCGAACAAGTTGTGGGTTATACCACCACCGATGGCATTTATATAGATGAACATTTGGTGGAAAAAGGAGATACTACCGGACCTCAAAGCGCTCAGGTAATTCTTAAAGACCCTACAGTGGAAGTAGCGGTTCTGGAAACTGCCCGTGGTGGTATCCTGCGTTCTGGTTTGGCATTTGATCGTTGCGATGTGGGGGTAATCTTAAATGTCGCAGCCGATCACTTGGGCATTGGAGATATAAACACCATAGAACAGATGGCAGCCCTCAAGGGTGTATTAGCAGAATCAGTTAGTCCTAATGGCTATGCTGTCCTTAACGCGGACGATCCTCTGGTAACAGCAATGGCAAAGCAAGTGAAGGGTCATGTAGCTTATTTTTCCATGAATCCAGAGAATGAGGTGGTGCAAGATCACATACGGCAGGGTGGTTTGGCAGCAGTTTATGAAAACGGCTACCTATCGATTCTCAGAGGGGATTGGACTTTACGGATTGAAGAAGCAGTACATGTGCCGGTAACTATGTCGGGATTGGCACCATTCATGATTGCTAATGCCCTAGCAGCAAGTCTCGCTGCCTTTGCTCAGGGAGTGCCGATTGAGGCAATTAGAGCTGCTTTGACTACCTTCCGTGCTTCCGTAGAACAGACTCCAGGACGGATGAATTTGTTTAATCTTGGTCGCTACCATGCTCTAGTGGATTATGCCCACAATGCTGCTAGTTATGAAGCACTAGGAGGTTTTGTCCGCAATTGGCCAGGAGAGCGGATTGGGATAGTTGGAGGTCCTGGCGATCGCCGGGATGAAGACTTTATTGAATTAGGCAGACTTTCAGCCAAAATCTTTGACCGGATTATCATCAAAGAAGATGAGGACTTACGAGGACGTCCTAGTGGAAGTGCAGCAGAGTTAATTTCTCAGGGAATCATTAAACAAAAGCCTGATTGCCGCTATGAAGTTATCCTCAAAGAGACAGATGCAATTAATACTGGACTAGATGAGGCTGCCATCGGTGGTTTAGTGGTAATTCTCCCTGAAACTGTCAGCGGTGCAATTAGCTTGATTGATATACGTCGTCCCCTACCGGAAAATGGAACCGGGTCAACGGTAGGTAGCATTAAAGCTAATTTGCAGCCGTCAGTAGTTAATCAAGTGTAGCTCAATTGTACTAAGTCACTTTCTCCCGTTATACCTGTAGGGTTAACGGGAGCTTAGGAAAAATTAGCTGTTAATGAAGATAAAAAAGGACGGCAATACCCCACAAGGAATAGGTAAACACCGATCTAGGCGATCGCACTGGAGTTTTTAGAATGTCTTTAGTTAGAACCAATCAATAACTAAAGGAATTTCTATGCAACCAAATAACCCTAACCAATTTACAGAAAAAGCTTGGGAAGCGATCGCTCGCACTCCAGATATGGCTAAAGCAGCTCAGCAACAGCAGATTGAGAGCGAACATTTGATGCAAGCATTGCTAGATCAACAAGGACTAGCTACGAGTATTTTCAATAAAGCTGAAGTATCAGTGCCGCGACTGCGACAAGCGACAGAAGACTTTATCCAGAGCAAGCCCAAAGTTTCCGGTAGCAGCGAATCGATCTATCTTGGACGTAGCCTGGACACTCTCTTGGATAGGGCAGAATCTTATCGTAAAGACTACAAAGACGAATATATCTCCATTGAGCACTTGATTCTGGCGTATCTTAAAGATAATCGCTTTGGCAAAGCTCTCTTCCAAGAATTTAAACTGAATGAAAAGAAGCTTAAAAGCACGATTGCGCAGATTCGAGGGGGCCAGAAAGTGACGGATCAAAATCCAGAAGGCAAATACGAAGCACTAGAAAAATATGGACGGGACTTGACAGAGGCAGCCCGGGAAGGGAAACTTGACCCGGTGATTGGACGGGATGATGAAATTCGCCGCACAATACAAATCCTCTCCCGCCGCACCAAGAATAACCCCGTATTAATTGGAGAACCAGGGGTTGGCAAAACTGCGATCGCAGAAGGATTAGCACAACGGATTGTAGCAGGCGATGTACCTCAATCCCTCAAGGATAGGCGCTTGATTGCCCTGGATATGGGTGCTTTGATTGCTGGAGCGAAGTTCCGGGGTGAATTTGAAGAACGCCTCAAAGCAGTACTCAAAGAAGTTACTGACTCCCAGGGTCAAGTTATCTTATTCATTGATGAAATTCATACTGTAGTTGGTGCTGGTGCGACTCAAGGTTCAATGGATGCTGGTAACCTGCTCAAACCAATGTTAGCGCGGGGTGAATTGCGTTGTATCGGTGCTACCACTTTGGATGAGTACCGCAAGTATGTGGAAAAAGATGCAGCTCTAGAGCGTAGATTCCAGCAAGTATATATTGACCAACCCACTGTAGAAGATACCATCTCCATCTTGCGGGGTCTCAAAGAGCGCTACGAAGTCCACCACGGGGTTAAGATTTCTGATAATTCCTTAGTAGCAGCAGCAACCTTATCCACCCGCTATATTAGCGATCGCTTTTTGCCAGATAAAGCTATTGATTTAGTAGATGAAGCCGCAGCAAGGCTAAAAATGGAGATTACCTCCAAACCAGAAGAACTTGATGAAATCGATCGCAAAATTCTCCAACTGGAAATGGAGAAGTTATCCTTGCAGAAAGAAAGTAACCCGGCTTCTCTAGAACGCTTAGAAAGACGGGAAAAAGAACTGGCTGATCTCAAGGAAGAACAAAGAACTTTAAATGCTCAGTGGCAATCAGAAAAAGGTGTAATTGACCGCATTCAGGGTATAAAAGAAGAGATTGACCGCATCAATGTAGAAATTCAGCAAGCAGAGCGAGATTACGACCTCAACCGGCTTGCAGAGCTGAAACATGGGAAATTAGCACAGTTACAAAAATCTCTACAAGCAGCGGAATCTCAACTGAGTGCTACCCAAACTAGTGGTAAGTCCCTACTGCGGGAGGAAGTTACGGAAGCTGATATTGCCGAGATTATCTCTAAATGGACGGGAATACCAATCAGCAAGCTAGTAGAATCAGAGAAAGAAAAGCTGCTGCACTTAGAAGAAGAATTGCATAAACGGGTAGTAGGACAAGACGAAGCCGTTACTGCGGTTGCCGATGCCATTCAGCGATCGCGTGCTGGTTTAGCTGATCCCAACCGTCCCACTGCTAGCTTTATTTTCCTTGGTCCTACTGGCGTTGGCAAGACGGAACTAGCTAAAGCTCTTGCTACCTATCTCTTCGACACTGAAGATGCGATGGTGCGGATTGATATGTCTGAGTATATGGAAAAGCACACCGTCTCGCGACTGATTGGTGCCCCTCCAGGATACGTTGGTTACGAAGAAGGGGGACAATTAACAGAGGCTATCCGTAGGCGTCCTTATGCCGTGATTCTTTTCGACGAAATCGAGAAAGCACACGCTGATGTTTTCAATGTCATGCTGCAAATCCTGGATGATGGTCGCGTTACCGATGCTCAGGGTCATACTGTAGACTTCAAGAACAGTGTAATCATTATGACCAGCAACATCGGTTCTCAGTATATCCTGGATGTGGTCGGTGATGACTCCCAGTACGACGAGATGCGGAATCGGGTAATGGAAGCCATGCGTACGAGTTTCCGTCCAGAGTTCCTCAACCGCATTGATGAGGTGATTATCTTCCATGCCTTGCAAAAGAACCAATTGCGTTATATTGTCCAGCTGCAAACCCAGCGCTTAGAAAAACGGCTAGCAGAGCGTAAAATGTCCCTAAAGCTCTCCGAAAGTGCGATCGAATTTCTCGCAGAATTAGGTTATGATCCAGTCTTTGGTGCACGTCCCCTCAAGCGAGCGATTCAGCGGGAACTCGAAACCCAAATTGCCAAGGGTATCCTCCGCAGTGAGTTTAACGATGGTGACACTATCTTTGTGGATGTCGAGAATGAAAGGCTTGCCTTCAAACGCTTGCCAGCTGAGTTGTTGACTACTCAGTCTAGCTAGGGTTTGCTGAATAAGTACTTAGGGGGAATAGGAGTCAGGAGTCAGGAGAATAGGAGGTTGGAATAGTTTTAGCGAGCCCTTAATCAAAGGTTTAACGAGGATTATGGGTTAAGAAGGTGCAAGGTTTTTGAGCTCATCAATGCAAAAACCTTGCACCTTCTTGAAAAATTACCTACCACCTACTTTGAGATGACTTTACAGCATTTCTCAGTCTAGTGAGGTACAGATCCTATTCCCTATTCCCTATTCCCCATTCCCCATTCCCAAAAACCAGGCTCTTTGTACCTCATCTAAATGAAAAACGCTGTATATGTTATTAAGCCGCACATTCTTTGGTTGCAGATTTACTTGATTGAGCAAGGTAAATTCCCGTGAGAACCACAACAAACCCTAACCCAGTTGTGGGACTGAGACTCTCAGCAAAGATAACCCAAGCTAAGATAGCACTGACGATTGGCTCAAGGAGCAAAAACAGAGAGATAAAACTAGAGGATAATTTATCCATACAATCTGCTAGCAGACGTTGACCAAAACCTTCTGAGATGATGCCTAATCCAATCACTGCTAACCAAGGTAACCAGGTGGTGGGAAATAGTTGACCTTCGGTTAACAGAACAATAGGAATAAGTAATACACTACCGATCGCACAACGCCATAGTAAGATAGTCATGGCACAAAAGCGATTGCGTAGCTGCTCTACTACTAGAAAGTATCCTCCCAAAAACACAGCGGACAATAACGCATAAATATCTCCTATTAGATGTCCTTCTGCACCGTGGAGATCTTCAAGTCCTAATGCGATCGCTCCAGACAAGGCAATTAACATCCCAATTATAAACTTCTTGTCGAAGCGTGTGTTGAAAAATAACCATCCCCCCAAGCAAGTGAATACAGGAGTTAGGTTATTAAGCAGCATAGACTTAGCTACACTGGTATATTGCAGAGAAATTGCCCAGAGTACTAAGGTAGTCACAGAAATGATGCCGACAACAACGAGCAAAATCCACTCTTGGATAGTTATAGTTTCTTGCTTTCTAACTTCTTGAGGAGCAGAACGTTTGTTACGAATAGCTCCACCGATACCAAAAAATATGACAAAGATAAACATGCGGTTGAAAACTGTTCCGTTTGCTCCTAACTCCGTCTCGCTAAAGCGAATGAAAATGGGAGCAAAGGATACGGCAAGTAAAGCAGTACAGAGGGTCACAATTGGAGTCAGATTAGACTTTTCTATTTTCTGACGGGGAAGCTCAAGTTGAATCATTGATAAATTAATAGATATTTTTTTACTAAATGAGGGAAAATCCTAACATACTCTTGGATATTAATAAATAGACCAGAAGAAATAAAATAGGAATATTTCATTAAACTGACTCCTACAAAATGGCGATTTGAGAATTGCAGTTATCTAACTTAAAAAAATTACCAGATCTTAACAATAAAGAGGAAGATTATGAAAAGCCAATTACGAATATTACTGCTTCTCTCCTGTGTCTTATGTACTTTAACTGGTTGTGGTACAGTTACCACGGATTCAACTGCTGAACCTGTAGCTACTACAGTTTCTCAAACAAACATATATGAGGGGAAACTTCTAGGTCCGATTACTGATGCCTTTAGCGCCTATTGGTACAAAGGAAAAGCTGAGCTGACTAGCTACATTCTCGAACAAGCACGCTACGGAGAAATCCGTCAAGGTAATGCTGTTTTAATTTTTGTTACCGAAGATTTTTCCCGTAGCAAGCAAGTTAAATTGGATAATCCTGCCCAAGCTGGAGATGACAGCGTCAATGTGATGAAACTGAATCTCACCAAGAACTTCAACACAGGTATCTACCCCTATTCGATGATGACTTCGGTGTTCACTCCTGTACAGCGCAAGGCAAACCCACAAACAATGAAAATAACTACTTCATCTCAGGAATGGTGCGGTCATACTTTTGTACAGATGAATCTTAACGATAAAGGTTACCGCATTCAACAGAATTCCTATTTTGAAAGCGATGGAGACAAGACTCTTTCCCTTGATGGAGCCATACCTGAAGACGAGCTATGGACAACAATTCGCCTCAATCCTGATGATCTTCCTACAGGTAAGCTACAACTGATTCCAGGTACTATGTTTCAGCGGTTACATCATCTTTCTTGGACTACTCAATCAGCAACGGCGGAACTCAAAGCAGTTGTAGAGAATCCTCAACTTATGTCTTATACCCTGATATATCGAGAACTAGAACGGACACTGACTATTGAGTTTAGCAAGGCATTTCCCCACGAAATCGAATCCTGGGAGGAAACTTACCAATCAGGTTGGGGAGAGGGAGCTCAACCTCTTACTACTAGAGCCAAGCGTAAGAAGAGGATACTGCTTGATTATTGGACAAAAAACAGTGTTGCAGATGAGGTATTGCGTCAAGAACTTGCTCTGGAATGAATTTTGAATGAGGCTTTCCTAATTAATTATCAATTATCAATTATCAATTATTCATTAATGACGAATCAATCAGCTACGAAACAAGCGAGTGTACTGAGTTTCATGAGCCATACTGGCGAGTGCTCTACCCCAACCGCAACTAGATAGAGCATCATCCTCTAAATGTAAGATTTCTTCAGCTGCACTGCTCACATTAGGCTGGAGATTAAGTAGTAGCTGTTGCCCTATTGTTTGCCCTAAGGGAATCAACTTTACTCCTGAGGTAATGAGATTGGATGCCCAGCTGTGTAAGTAGCCTAAAGTCGCCTCCGGAAGAGCAATTTGCCAGTAAGCAGCAGCAATACCAAAAGCGATCGCATAATTACAGGGTGTACCTACAGCTCCTGCCAAATCTTCTATTACAATAGGCGAGGAAGTCTTGTCAGGATGCTGCACATTTAGCAGTAGTTGTAGCAGTGAATTACCCATCTGCCAACTTTGCGATCGCAATTCTTTGGTTGCACAAGCAGCTGTTGTCCAAGCATTCCAATAGCTCAAACTTATTTGATCTCCATTAACCACGCTTCTATAGGCTCGCACCATCACTGCTGCTTCCTGCCGAATCGCTCCATAGCGCAGTTCTTGCTCCAGCCATTCTGTCAAGTTTTCCTGGTTATCAATCACACCAACCTCAACCAGTGTTTCTAGACCCTCAGAATAACTGTAAGCACCTATTGGTAACCCTGGACTCGCCAGTTGCAACAAATTTAATACCATTTTGCTAAAGAAGGGGTGAGGTATTACTAATAAGGGGAATGCGAGCAAGATGCTCGCACTACACCTTTTAGATTATGATATAGAAGAGCCAAAGCTTTTTTCCGGATGCAGAAGCTGTAAATCATGCACTACGCACACTGATTCATCTAATCCCTCACCAAAATGACAGGAATTCAATTTAATGTGATGGAGTCCAGTAATTTTGCTAGTAGTGCCAAGGGTGATACGCTGCTGTTGGAACAGTGCGATCGCTAGTTCAGTAAGCAAATCGGTTTGCTGTCAGTTGGAGGTTGTCGGGTAGTTCAAGTGTGATTTGCATGATTTGAACTTTGTGGTTAGTTTCTTTGCTAGGTTTCATGAGGATTTAGGACGCTAATAGTGCGGTGACAACTTCCTCTGACATCAAGCGTCGAAAGTCCAAGATTTCGACTAGAACTAACTTTTCATCTTGTGAATAGTGTAAAATAACCTGACCTTCTTCCTCTGCATAGGCAATCGGAGCTTCAGATAACTCCACTAAAAGAGCATCAACATCTTTGCTATAGCTAATCTTTTTCATATCTAGACCTCCTGCCAGGGTAAAGGGTAATGATCAAAATGAATGCCTTGAATTCTCGGTAAACTACTCTCAATACTCGTTTTTCGTCTAATTGCCTTTGAGCAATTTGTTTGCCTTCTTCCCCCGATTCTAGCTTGTCCGGGAAACGAACTGTTTCAATAATGAATTCTGGCTTGATAGTGATACCATGAGTAGTAAGTATCTCTATTTTGAGTTGTGAGTGTTCACTAAAGCGAATTTCTTTCATAGCTCACTGTTGAGACTAATCACAGGTGTTAACCTTATCAAGGGTAATGCGCTGCTGCTGAAATAGTGCGATTGCCTCCGGCACCAGCTTGCGCTGATCGCTAATTCAATACACAAATCAGTTTGAATCAGTTGGAGATTGTCCGATAGTTCAAGCGTGATTTGCATGATTTGTGCTTTGTGATTGGGTTCTTCGTTGAGTTTACTGCTGTTGTAGTATAGCGATCGCTAATTCATTATGAGCGCTTAAGATCCCCGACTTCTTCATTGAACCTGTGATTAACTCGAAAAAGTGGTAAAAGAAGTCGGGGATCTAGAACCATGCGATCGCTAATTCAGGTTCTGTGATTGGGTTTTTCACTATATCAAAATTATCAAAGGTGATGGGCCAGTGTTACAGTATAGCGATCGCTTCCCTTGTGTTCTGAAGTTTTGTGCTATTATTAGTAATAATAGGATAGGTGTGCGCCTATAGATACAATCCTCTGTAAGCTCTTTAGTTTTCACGCAACAAGCCACCCAAGAGATTGCTTTCTCTGGTAGGTTGGGTGGAACGAAGTGAAACCCAACACAGTTTACACCGGCGTGTTGGAAAGGAGCGATCGCTAATTCAGTACGTAAATCAGTTTCGGTTAGTTGGAGCAAGCGTCGAAAATCCAAGATTTAGTCATTGTCTTTCATTTGATTCTTGAAGAGTACGAACGTACAGCACTTGACTAACTCGGAAGCCTGCTTCACCAATTAAGCGATCAAGTAGCGGCTTGACAGCAGGAATAAGCCCTTGATTTTTGGCGTTAACCAGAATACCTAAAATACCACGAATTTTGAGTCCGTATTGTAAGGCAACTTTTCTACCAAGTCGTTCATCAATCAGTAAACGATCTGCATTTACTTCAAGAGCCAAAGATATCGCAGCTGCTTCACCTGAATCCAGGGTTTGGGTAAAAGCTTGAATGAATTGAAGGTTTTTAGGCACTTGGATCTCAAGCCACCCTAGGTTAATCAATGTGGCAATTGTAGGCTGAATTTCAGGGAAATTCATTAGTTCAGTATGAACAATGGGTGGAATCAGAATTTTGGGGTAAATCTGTTGCAGGAGATTGATTTCGCTAATCACAGCTAGATTGCTCAGGGGTGAGGTATTACTAACAATCAGCATTACCAACCATCCTGGCGTAGGCTGGTGAGATCTTGTTCTAGATCTTCAACATCATAGTGAACATTGATGCCACGACTGGCAATCAGTCGTTGGAATTCAATTTGATGGAGTCCAGTAATTTTACTGGCAGTGCCAAGGGTGATACGCTGCTGTTGGAACAGTGCGATCGCTAATTCACTACGCAAATCAGTTTCCGTCAGTTGGAGGTTGTCCGGTAGTTCAAGCGTGATTTGCATGATTTGTGCTTTGTGATTGGGTTATGGCTTAAGTTTATCTGTTGGGTTTCGTTGCCTCAACCTTACAGTGCGATCGCAGATCGCACTGTAAGGTTGAATAGGGAACGCGAGCAAGATGCTCGCACTACTTTTCTTTACACTCAATGGGATGATGCTATTGGAACAGAGCGATCGCTTCCCTTGTGTCCTGAAGTTTTGTGCTATTATTAGTGATAATGGGATAGGTGTGCGCCTATAGATACAATCCTCTGTAAGCTCTTTAGTTTTCACGCAACAAGCCACCCAAGAGATCGCTTCCTCTGGTAGGTTGGGTGGAACGAAGTGAAACCCAACGAGAGTTTACACCGGCGTGTTGGAAAGGAGCGATCGCTAGTTCAGTAAGCAAATCGGTTTGCTGTCAGTTGGAGGTTGTCCGGTAGTTCAAGCGTGATTTGCATGATTTGTGCTTTGTGATTGGTTTCTTCGTTGAGTTTACTGCTGTTGTAGTATAGCGATCGCTAATTCATTATGAGCGCTTAAGATCCCCGACTTCTTCATTGAACCTGTGATTAACTCGAAAAAGTGGTAAAAGAAGTCGGGGATCTAGAACCATGCGATCGCTAATTCAGTACGCAAATCAGTTTGCTGTCAGTTGGAGGTTTTCGGGTAGTTCAAGGGTGATTTGCATGATTTGGACTCTGTGATTGGGTTCTGGGTTAAGCTTATCTGTTGGGTTTCGTTGCCTCAACCCAACCTACAAGAGAAAGCGATCGCACTGAATATATCAACTTCTAGGAATAGCAAATATGGCCAATGTTTTAAAAGTAAATTATCAAGATTTTTCTCTCATCACTTAATTCTATTTATGTTGGATGTGTTGGCAACTTTTGTTAAGACATGATAGGATATCAGACAATTAAGCCTATCAAGGAACACTCTATAGTGTTTCTATTATTAAGAATTAAACAGGAAAAATTAACCATGCCCAGATATAGCAACTCACAGGATGTGATTAACGCTATGCAACCTATTCTTGATACATGTGCTGAGCTAAACAATGACATTGATGGCATAGCTTTTTTAGTAGGTTTTGAAATTCGTGCCCGCTCTAAAGTAGACGGTTACGGTGGAAAGTTTGATGCTACAGCAGTTGCTTCTGCATTAGGTAATTTCACTGAAACTAATAAAGAGACTTTTGGCAATAACACGGATTTGAAGCAGATTTCTTTTCTGAACATTACCGAAAATGGTGAAAGCAAACAAATTACTGCTTGGAGTGTAGCTTTACCCTATGAAAATTATAAGCTAGTTTTTGTAGCCAACTTAAAAAATAAATCAAGATATCCAATACATAGAGGAACTGTAGAAGAATATGTACAAGATCTTTTGCCGTTAATTGAGGAGTATGATAAGCTTGTTTGATATTTCTTTGCATTTAAGAAAAGTCTGAAAAGCATTCAATCAATGCCTATAGCCCATGCCAAGTCAATAATTTCCAGGAGAACAGAAAAAGATTTTGGGCAGCACACTGCCGACGATTGCTCAAGGGCAGCAGTTTTTCCTCTACAGCAAACCAAGAGTATTTTAACCGCTCTTTACTTAACTTATACCTCTTGAAAAAACAAGGGGTTTTTGTATTTTAAATTTGTAGTCTATTAGAAAAGAGTAGTATGCTATCAATTACCTATTTAAATAAAATCAATTATGAAAAGTTATTCTGACTCAAAAGATATACTTAATACTTTGCCAATTCTCTTTGATTGGTTTATAAAACGCACTATTGGTATAGATGGAATAGCATTGGTATTAAACTATAATATTATTGCTCGTTCCGAAATATCAGAAGAGACATTTGATACCACTGTAGTCGCTTCTCTCTTAGCCAATCTGAGTGAAACAACTATAGATACTTTGGGAGATAAGATAAGTCTTTATTATGTTAATTTAATAACTCAAAATACCAATGGTGAGTTACAAGCTTGGACTCTAGTCTATCCTTATAAAAATTATAGACTGATTTTTTCAGGAAAAAAACTACAGCTAGATCAAGCAGTAGATCAAGCAACTGTTCTCAGTTATGTCCGAGATATTGTTCCATTCATTAAATCCTATGACAATCTTACTTAACCTTCAGATGCTTTGCCTTTCTAACTTTTCTAATTGATTTTTAGCAAATTTCCTCACTTGCTCGTCTGAGTCGTTGTCAGCTCTGTTCCTTAGTAGGGATATAATCTTAGGATAGTCGGGATATTGCTGGATAATGATCTCAAGTGCTGATTGCCGGGGGTTGTCTTCCCAATCATACCGACGCTTAAAGGGGTCATTGAGGACGCGCTCCCTTAAAAATTCTAACATCCAAGGTTCATCTTTCCAGCCACGGGCGATTTCTACTATTGCTGCTTGTCGCACATCTCTATCTTTATCAGATTTTGCTTGTTGTTGGAGCAGGGGTAAGGTATGGGGGTTATCTTTCCAGCCACGGGCGATTTCTTCTACTGCTGCATTTCGCACACGCCAATTTTCATCATCAGATTTTGCCTTTTGTTGGAGCAGGGGTAAGGTATCAGGGTGATCTTTCCAGCCACGGGCAATTTCTACTACTGCTGCACTTTGCACAATCCCACTTTTATCATATTTTGCCTTTTTTTGGAGCAGGGGTAAGGTATCAGGGTCATTTTGCCCATATTGAGCGATTGTCTTTAGAGCAGACTTTCGTATGTAAGAATTTGAGCCAGACTGAAGGCAGGATTTCAACCAGTTTAAGGTTTGTGGGGTATTTTGCCCAACTGTCGCGATCGCACTCACAATAGCGTCAGCTGCTTCAGCATCGAATGGATGAGGATATACTCGTTCAGCCTCTTGTTTTAGCGCTGTTTGCAGTGGCTCAGCAATAGATGCGTTTTTGTTCCTGAGTTCAGCAAAACAGTTAGCTGCCAATAGCAAATTTTGTATCCCTTTTTTTCTCAGGCGTCCATTTTTATCAAGAAACTCTCGCTGATTAATTTTCTGCTCTATCAGGTATTCAATAATTTGCCCGACAAACTTGGCATCAATCATCCCAGCTATCAACCGTAGCACTTCCTGCCAAGATTCATCTTGCCAGTGCTTACCAAATACTTCGATTTTCAATTGTTCAATGGAGAGGTTTTGCGTCTGTTGAAACTGCCAGACATATTCCCAAGCACAGAAGTATTCTAAAAATGTCCGATGGACAAAGCCATAGGAATCTCCACCCAGGAAACACAAAATAAAATTGCGACTCCGCAGTTGCTCAATCATTAACCGAGCAACGGTTGTCGGATCATTGACTTCTATGCTTTTTAAATACTTACTGAGAATTATTTCTAAATCCCTCCCCCGAATCAGATTACCAGCTAAACCCTTGTTTGCCTCTTGCATAAAGTCGGCAATTTGGCGCAGCATTGCCTGCTTATCTTTATAATCGATAGTTACCGGATCGACTCTGGGATCTGCTAACAATTTTCGCTCGACATCCCATTGATAGAGCAAAACTCGCGAAGCTTGGTTATAGAGTTCTGGTCTATCTCTGGGTAACTCTTGATTGCGATTAAGTATCGCCATCATTATCAGCAGCAGGGGATTGCCTGCTAGTTCCCTAATCGCTTGTGAGGTATCAATTGCCTGTTGCAATCGCTTCCGCTTTCTCAGTTTATCTACCTCATCAATAAAAGTTAACTCATGCCAACGCTTGATGAAACTCTGAATTTGCTCTGAGTCTAAATCTTGCAGTAGGAAGTGACGAAATCCAACTTCTTGCAGCCGTTGGGGTTTATGGCCAATAATGCGAGAAGTTACAATTACCCGCACCTTGGGATAATCATTGGTGAAGCGATGAATATCAGTAACTAGCTTGTCCCGTTGTGCCGGATCAAATACCTCATCTAACCCATCAAACATCACTAAAGCCTTGCCTGCTTTCAGCTTTTCTTGGAGTTGATGCTGATTGAGGCGACAGATAACATTTCCCTTGTGGAAGAATTCTAGCAAATCTTTGCATTCTCCAGAATTCCGGTTTATGTTATAAGTTCGCAGTTCAATTAGCAAGGGAATCGGCAGTTCAATAATACTATCCAGGGGACTCCTTGCCCAATTCAATGCCAGGTATTGCAGTAAAATTGACTTTCCTGAACCGGGATCTCCCAAAATCACCAGATACCGATAGCTCTCATCTGACCATATTTCATTAACAATATCCAAAACTGAGCGAACTGGCTGTTGATAATAAACCTGTTTGTATTGTTCCCATACTTCTGAGTCAATTTCTGCTTCTAGTTGGTTACTCTCTCCCAGTCGTCTTTGATGTTCTTTGGGAATTTCGTAAACTTGAGGTAAAAATTCCTGGCATTCTCGCACATTTTGCGCTACAAATAATTGCCAGACTTTGAGCTTCCCTCTATAGTCATAAACACTGGTATCTACACTATCTAAGTTCAGATTAGCGTATCGCTCTAGCAGTGCTTCTTGATAACCTTTGATAAGGTCTGGACTAATTCCAGAACTGTTGATTCCTAAATCTTTAGTATTTCTCCCTGACTCATCTACTTCCTGCCTAACCTTGACATCACTTAGACTCAGAACCTTAACTGGCACTCCCCAACCATTCACCAGCGTTACCCGAATCTCTCCTTCAATCTCCTCCTGCGCTGCCGTCAACAAAAACTTAGCAGCACCATAAGTCCCCCCAAAACGATGCAACACCACTGCTGGCTCTCCCATAGGCTTGTTACTAAACAGAGGGAAAGTCTCCAACATACAGTAAATAGGATACTCCTCCTCCTCATAGGGCCATTCATCCCCAGAAGGTTGCACATCAACTGTCATCAGATAAGTCTTACCCACCTGTGCCTCACGGGGGTAGCTAATCACAGGCTGAATAGATAGGGGTAGCTGCTGAGTATCAGGCATGAGGCTTTCCTCCTGATGGGGTGAGCCGGAGTACCGTCATCGGGTTGCCGTAGTAGACATACATGAAGGTATAGATGAAGGGTAGCAAGTCTTGTGTAGTTGGTTGCTCTGGTAAACTCTTAACTACCCTGAACCGTAATTCTCGCAATAGTGCTGCTACTGATAGATTACGCGATCGCAAAGATTCCTCAATCAACTCACGGGCAAACTTGGCTGCATGGGCATCTCCTACAGCACCAAGGGTGCCAATTACTCCTCGTGCTCCTTTGGCTAAAAATAGCTCAATAAAACCTGCACAATAACCATGAGGAAGCCAGGAAGGCGCTTCTTGACGCCCTGAATGACAAGCATTGATAAAGACAATACTGCGAGAACCTCTAAAAAGATTGAGGGAACACTGACGTAAAGCCAATAGTTTTAATTGTTGTTCTTTCTTATCAGATGAACCAAGAGTAATTTCGTGTAGCTTTTTACTAAAAGTACCGTGGGAAGAAATGTAGACAAAACCACAACTAGAATCATTCCGCTGTAAATGGGTATGGAAGGCTTTGATATTATGGGTACTGCTACGGTAGATCACTGCTTGTAATTGTTCTAAAATATTTAACTCTGGTCCGACACCATTTAGTTCTGTATCAAGTACATAAGCAATCGCATTACCACGGCACTCATCTGCTTGAAAATTCAACAGTAAATCTTGATCATCATCATCGATAACTTTTCGCCAGCGTACTGTGGTAATCAAAGCTCCTATATATTGATACCGTTGCTTGTAGGGCGAGAGTTCTACCATCTCCCAAGGAATTTCAAAGTCGGTGTGATCGGCAATCACTAAGCATAACTGTTCACTAAACTTTTGTCTTAGTTCCTTTAACCAGATGCGAATCTCCAGATCTATATGCTTTTTGGAGAAATAACTTAGAGTATTCCGAATATCTTCGGGAGCCACTCCGTCTCTAACTAAACTCCCTAAGGAAAAATCAGGTGGCTTCTTTGGCTGAGTTTGTCGTAATGGAGTAACTGCATTACCACCCCACACCGAATACTCATTTCCCCCATCCTGATAAATGTGCAAAATCGCTACCTCTGGCGGTAGCTTCATCGTAATATAAAGCTCATTAGGCGGGAGTTTCTTTTCTGTTGCGGTTTCTACATCCTCCGGTATAACTTGTCTAGTTGGTTTAACTGCTGCTTCTGAAGCTTCAAAGGGTAGCTGTTTGGTTCGACTTAAACCTGTGGGTGAACTTATGGCTCGTTGAGTGATGGAAAGCTTAGATTTCTCTGCCATCATGCCACCTCCCCAACCTCAAGCAGTGGAATCAAAATTACTGCTGCTCCCATTGCTTCAGCTAATTCTAAGGGTAAATCCCCATACTGTTTTGGTTGAGGATTCAGCAGCACTGCCTTCACCCCATCCAAGTCACAGATGCGCTTAGCTACCTGCAAACCATCTTCAACTCCTTTTCTGCCCACCGGCGGCAAAACCCTACCTAAGCGACTAGCTTCCAGAGGCACATTCCCCCGCCCATCACTAATCACTACCAGCACAGCTTGTTGCACAGTACTGCGCCCGTGTTGCATAGCATGGCGTAGAGTCTGCAAGGCTAAATCCAATCCATGAGCCAGAGGAGTAGCTTTACCTCTTCCTGCCTCAATCCCCACAGTAATCTGAGGCACTAAAATACTTTGTGCCATGAGTTTCTGAGCCCTTAACTCATGGCGTGCATCCACTGCTCCCACCTGAATCAAACAAATACTAGCTCGTTCGATATATGCCCAACTCAGATAGGGTAATAACTCCTCTTGCCAATTACAATCCCGTAGACAAGTGTGATCTAAAATCAGCATCAGCATTTGTTCGGCTACAGGTGCTCGGCGATAGCAATGTAAATCTGTTGGAGACAGCAGCAGTCGATTACTATTAGTAGTTGAGCCTTGGCGAATCGGCTGAAATTTAGCGGCTTCTAGTAATGTCCTCACTAAGGCTAAATCCTGGAAATTGGCTACCTTCTCCACTCCAATAATGGCACCACGAGCAGCAGCCTTAAATCGGAAGCGACGGCTAGGCAACCGTAAGGAAGCAGCTTCTCGCTCAACCGATGCTTGATCTTCAGGATAAGGATTGGTGGGAACAGTGAATTGTATAGTTGGCTGTGGCTCAGGTTCATCGGATTGATACACTGGTTCCCTGACTATTACTGATTCAGGCTGAGTTAATTTTGGTTTTTCTTCCTGAGGTTGAGACTGTTTAGGCTGTGGAATTGGCTCAGAACTCACATCTGATAAATCCTCTGTCTGCTGTGGCTGAGCAAAGGGTTTCAACCCAATCATGCGAGCCGCCGCATCAACCTGTCGCACCGTCATCTCCCCAGCACCTTTCCACCGGGTATACGCTAGAGCCAATCGTGCTAAGGCAATCTCCCGACGAGGACTGTACACTTCCAGAGTCGTCGTATAATCCAGTATCCGGGCTGTAGCTTCTGGTGTAATTTTAGGATAGATTTGAAGAGCGTTTTTCAAGCGATCGCAAATTTCCGTTGGTAGCGGTTCCGGCTTCGCTGCTTTTCCTAACTCCCCCTCGTCAATCCAGGCCAGAATTGCTGCTGCTCGGTCTACAGTTGTAGTAACCTTGCCACTCAATCTTAGGGCAAAGCGGTCTAACAAGTGAGGAGAAACCATCCCCACCTCACTACTAGCACAGCCTGCTATCCAACAGCAATTAGGTTGCCAAGAATCCTGCTGCCCATGACGCTCCAGATGGGCTACATCTGCCCCCATTAGTACCACACAAGCCCTTGTTGCGGCTAAACTCAGCTTTGTCAAATCCGGAATTACGACTAACCTTAATGCCGAGTCTTTTTGTCCCCCGGTTAGTAAACCCGGTTTCCAGCTAAAAGGCTCTCCTCCTGATTCACCACCTAGCCCTAAACTGCCCCACAAGTCATCCTCAGTTTCAAAAGTTCCTAACGTTACCGAGACAATAGGATATCCAGTAACCACCTCCAACATCTGAGCAGTAGTTTGAGCCACCAGTCGTACTGTCCCAGGAGAGGCATCAAACATTAGAATAGTTCGTAGGCTCGGACTAATAGCAGCACAAGCTAGTGCCGCTGCGCGGAATTCTTGCATTCAAAATTCAAAATTCTTATAGAGTAAGGGTTCTATGCTGCACTAGTGGAAGAATTAAGGGAGACGCGGAGACAAGGTGAGAAAGTTGATCCATTTTTCTTTCTTGCCTTTGTGTCCTCTGTGTCTCTGTGGTTAATTACTCAACACCTAACAAATCCTCCAAGGTATAAGGACAGATTTCTGGAAAGACTATCTTATATCCTGTCTTTTGTTTCACATATTTTAGAGCTTTTTCATAAACTTTTGCTTGATTTTCCTCTAGATGATTGCGTAAGTTTTGGGTTAGGTCTTCATTAAGTTGGGTTCTAAAACTCATAATTTCTGCTTGCCAATGATTGGCATTATATTCATATTCAGCAGTCCAATATTGCAGAAGAAGCAAATGCCTGATAATCTGTTCAAGGAACCGTTCAACAGTTTTTTGGTCTCGCCGAATCAACTCTTCCAATTCCTCAATTAAATGTTCCTTATCTAACTCATTAAATCGGTTTTCTTTTAAGAGGTTTATTGTTGTGGCTAACCATTGTTCATATTCAATCTCATAAAGTGATGTTAAGTTACTTATAATTGTCATTTTTGCTTTCTCTACATATTCTAAAATTGGCTTCAACAATTATCAATTATCAATTATCAATTATCACTCAAAATCTCCCTCACCCGCTCCTCATCTTCATCACTCCAAGACATCTGCTTGTTCTGGAGAACTTCAGGGCGACGATGCTGAAGTGCCAATCGAGCTACTGCTGCTACATGGTGGTTGGTTACCTGTTTCTTACCCTCGCGTGCTGCATAGGCACGAGCCGCTAAGGCAATAATGTAATCCCCTCGATTCCCTTCCGCCTCAAAATCTACTGCCAACCTCACGCAGTTTTTGGTAACAGGTTTGGGTAGCTTAACAGTATAAAAATTCTTCTTTGCTTCGTTTAGTAATTCCCTACACTTACGATCTTCTTCTAAGGCTTCCTCAATATAAGGAGAGGATTCACCGTTTTTAAGCTGAGATAGTGCTTCATCAAACTTTAAAACAGTTTCCAAAATCTTGGTGCGTTTATCTTCATCCGTTTCAGTCGTTACATTTACCATTAAACCAAAGCGATCGAGCAATTGGGGTCTTAATCCTCCTTCTTCTGGGTTCATCGTACCCACCAGGGTAAAAGAAACAGGCTTTTGCTCACTTTGCCCTTCCCGTTGTACCACTAGCACCCCAGTGGAAGTCACATCCAAAATGATATTGACGATATGGTCATCCAATAGGTTAACCTCATCAACATAAAGTAAGCTACCATTAGCTTCTGCCAACAATCCTGGTTGGGGAACAGGCTTACTCTTCATCAACTCATCAATCCGCCAGCCTCCCACCACTCGATCTTCCGTCGCATTAATCGGCAGAGTAACTGGGAGACTACCTGACATCATTTGAGCAAAAGCTCGCACAGCAGTAGACTTACCAGTTCCCCGGTGTCCACTGAGCAATATGCCACCAAGACGCGGCGCAATATAAGCCAGCTCCAGCGCCAACTTAATCTGCTCCTGACCGACAATCAGCGTATAGGGTAAGATTTGAATTGCAGATTTTCCAGTCACTACGGTTGCTTAGGCTTTTCCTTGAGTGTCCATTTCATTGTGACCTGCATCTGTGCCTCTCCACCAAATTTGGTGAGTACGGCACCAACCTCAGAATTGAGCTTGATAGCTAATTGCACTTCAAATTCGTTAGGTTTGACAGTATCGTGCATTTGGTTGACGCTGCGTACCGACTCTACTGCACATTTACGAGACAGAGCCAAACCATCTCCAAAAAGATTACTCACAGCCTTGAGAGACTTTTTGCCAAGGCTTTCTCGTACATCCTGATAGGGATTATCCGAGTCTGAAACTTCAGGTATTTCATCTACCTCAATGTAGATATCGACCTGTTCGCTGTCAACTTCGCTGGTACTTTTGATAATTGGCACAGATAGCTCTCCACTTAAGAGTTAACTATTTTTTTGAGAAAATTTATTTTACTTCTTGAGTAAGATGCGGAAATCTCCTAACTATACTCAGTGTAGCTAATAGAACTAAAGACGCCAAACCTGCTGCGATCGCGAACCTGTCGATGAACCATGGCTGTGACTTGTTTGCGATCGCTAAACCTTTTCCATCCTAATCAGAAGATATAATACCAAGCCGCTCTCAAAATTGGAGTTTAGACTATTAATAGTAGGACTATTTGGTGCAATGATTACTGCACTACTCCCAGAGGGCTGAGATAAGCTTAGACGCATTCACCTTGCATGTTTCGGACAGGCAAGATGCCTGTTCCACAAGAAGCTACCGAGTTCTAAACTCAGTACTCAGGACTACTGGGGGAACCTGCGTATATAATTTTGAATGACGCTTCTTTGGGAGCAAATTAAGCTCCGACAAAAGCGTCTATCTAGTGTAGAGTTCTATGTTAGTTGTCCTTAGTTGATATGTGGTAGGCTGACCTTGCTAGCTGTGCTAAAAACTCTTCGGGAAGTAATTGCGCATTGGTGGTCTGAGTTTACGCTCCAGACCAAATTGATGGCAGCGGCAACGCTAGTCGTCTCTTTAATTATGAGCGGCTTGACGTTCTGGGCAGTGAATACGATTCAACAGGACGCAAGACTAAATGATACCCGCTTTGGTAGTGACCTGGGTCTGTTACTAGCCACCAATGTAGCCCCTCAAATTGCAGAAAACAATCTAACGGAAGTCGCTCGCTTTTCCCACCGCTTCTATAGCAGTACTTCTAGTGTGCGTTACATGCTCTACGCTGATGAGGATGGTCAAATCTTTTATGGGATTCCTTTCTCTGAATCTGAGGTACAGAATTCCTTAACCATTCAGCGTCGCATTGAGTTACCGGATAATTACGCCGAAAACTCTGATTTGCCAATGGTGCGGCAGCATCTGACTCCTGATGGAGAAGTGACTGATGTCTTTGTGCCCCTAACCCATGAAGACAATTACTTAGGGGTATTAGCTATTGGCATCAACCCTAATCCGACAGTAGTTGCTTCCTCGAATTTAACAAGAGATGTCACCATTTCTGTCTTTATCTCGATTTGGGTAATGATGATTTTGAGTGGAGTGCTTAATGCCTTAACCATCACCAAGCCAATTAAAGAACTGTTAGTAGGGGTTAAAAATATTGCTGCTAAGAATTTCAAGCAGCGGATTGATCTACCTTTAGGAGGAGAACTAGGGGAACTTATTGTTAGTTTCAATGAAATGGCAGAGCGCTTAGAGCGCTATGAGGAGCAAAATATTGAGGAACTAACTGCTGAAAAAGCCAAACTAGAGACTCTAGTTTCCACAATTGCTGATGGTGCTGTGCTGATTGATACCAATTTGCAGGTGGTGCTAGTCAACCCAGCAGCGCGACGTTTTTTTAGTTGGGAAGAAAACCTTGATTTGGTGGGAGAAAATGTCCTGCACCACCTACCTACATCTGTTACTAGGGAATTAACACGTCCCCTATATCAAATCGCAGAAGGCGATACATCAAACAACAAAAATCAGGAATATCGTGAAGGAGGAGAGTTCCGTATTACTCTCACAGAGCCGACAGCTCGTACCGTCCGAATTCTCTTAACCAGGGTACTTGATCAATACCGTGAGAGCGTCAAGGGAATTGCTATGACAGTGCAGGATGTTACCCGTGAAGCGGAGCTCAACCAGGCGAAGAGCAATTTTATCAGTAATGTCTCTCATGAACTAAGGACGCCTCTATTTAATATCAAATCTTTTATTGAAACTCTCCACGAATACGGTGATGATTTAAGTGAAACCCAGCGTCGGGAGTTTCTGGAAACTGCTAATCGTGAAACTGACAGATTAACCCGCCTCGTTAATGATGTTCTAGATTTATCACGACTGGAGTCTTGTCGGATTTATCACTTTGAACCAGTAGATCTAGCTCAACCAATAGATCAAACTCTACGCACTTATCAGTTAAATGCTAAAGATAAAGGGATTGAACTAGGAAAGGATATTACCCCCAATTTGCTCCCTGTTTTAGGTCATTATGATCTGTTACTCCAAGTATTTGACAACTTGGTTGGCAACGCACTGAAATTCACCGAACCAGGTGGACGAGTGATTATTCGTGCATATCAACTAGATAATGAATTCAACCACCAAGATGTAAAAGAGAGAGTGCGGGTTGAAATCTCTGATACAGGAATAGGAATCGATGTAGAAGATCAAGAGGCAATTTTTGAGAGATTTTCCCGCGTAGAAAATAGAGTTCATACCCTCGAAGGAACTGGGTTAGGTCTTTCAATTGTCAAAAATATTATCGAGAGACATCATTCTCGGGTACATTTAGTCAGTGAGGTTGGCGTCGGCACTACTTTCTGGTTTGATGTAGAGGTGTCTGAGGAAGAAGACCAATTGGTAGAACCGCTGCCATCATTGGACACTGAAGTAATAGCAAATCCCGGTTAGGGCTGAGGGAGATTTTTAAGTAATGAGTAATGAGTAATGAGTAATGAGTAATGAGTAATGAGTAATGAGTAATGAGTAATGAGTAATGAGTAATGAGTAATAAGTAATGAGTAAATAACAAACAACAAACAACAAACAACAATTTTTAATTAGATGTTGCTACGAAAGCGAGCAAAAGACTTATAGCTACTAATACTAGTAAACCGAGCAAAACAGAGTTTCTTTGACACCAAAGCTTGATTGATTGAATTAAGCTGTAACGAGGAGTATAAATCTGCTGGGGTTCCAACTGCGATCGCGAAATATCATCGTAAAGAGTACATTCCTTGGCATGGGGACGTTGGGGAAAGTTACAGGTATCATCAGTATGATAGGTACAACTGTCGCACAAATACTCATCTCCAATTGCCCGGTGCAACGTAATACCCGGATGACCATAAGCTTTAAAAGTCATACCACAATGAGGACAAGCGATCGCATTGTTATTGATGGATTGATGACAGCGGGGACAATTTGGCATAAGGCAGAATTTAGAATTTAGAATTTAGAATTTAGAATGCAGAATTTAGAATTGAGAAAAAAATGGCTCTGATAGATATAAGTGTAGCTATTAGCTAGGGGTTTCAACCCCTGGTGGGTTATCGAGAATGGTGCAAGATCTCAGCCCACCCCCAATACTGCTCGGTTAAGAGAAATTATCGGTTAAAAAGCTGGGGGAGCTGAGGGAGCTGAGGAGCTGGGGAAGAGGGATTAGGGCTTATCCGAGCAGTATTGAACCCACCCCTAGAACAGCGATTCAGTATTCCTATTTACCCCAAAATCGACATCTCAGGGCGAAGCATTCGGACAGAAAAACTAGGGTTTGAGGGATAAAATATCGCCCGAATGCTTCGCCCCTACATCTAATTCTAGTTAGTGAATCGGTGTCCTAGGATTTGGGTAGATGTAATCGTAGCGATCACCATAGGCAGCGCTTACGCGATCGCAAATTCCTTATTCCTGGTAAATTGTTACCCTATCGGGCCGTATTGCATACGTTCTGAAGGTTATTGCGATCGCTTTCCTGAAAACAGCACCCACCCTTGACACCCAAGACAGTATCTACAATATGTGCAATTTAATTCTAAATTCTAAATTCTAAATTCTCATCAGCCCTAGGCAACAACAAAGTATCCTCTATCTCCTGTCGCAACTCTTGGCTCACGTAACAATCACTATTGAGGCAATCCACTAGCAATTTATTAGCATCGTAATACTGTTTCAATAGTTCCTGCTGCTGTTGGTTAAACTGCCAATCATGACCAATATTGCGATGCTCAATCATCAGGACTCTTAACTGCTCAGTCCAAGCTTTACCGTTAAATTTCCACCATTGCCTGAATTGCTCTTCATCTTCTTCTGTATTGAGAAGTTGGTCTTTAAATTGTTGGAACGAATGTTGTAGCTCCGGTACAGGAATTCCAGCTCGATCAGAGTCAAGGTATAGGAATAGGTCAAGATAGAGTTCGAGGTAGAGTAAGAGCTCGAGAGAGAAGGAAAGGGAGAGAGAGAGACCAAAACCTGAGTCGAGGGAGGAGGTGAGATCGAAAAAGAAGAATAACTCGAGAGCTTGGTTGAGGAAATAGAAGAGGGGGAGAGAGAGGGAAAAAGAGAGGGAGAGATCGATATCTAGGAACAGAGATAAAAAGAGCTCGATTTCGATGTTGATTTCGAGGAAGAGGGAAAGGGAAAAGAAAAAAGCTCTAACGGCTGCTGGTTTATAAGAAGCACCAACAGAGCGAGACTTTTGATTAACCCAGCTCAAAAAGTGCTGCAATTTCTCATCATTAGCAACCAGTCGATCAATCTTCTGTTTCATCAGTTGCATGAGTTCGCTGGCATCCCGCATCATAACAGGCGTTAGCAAAAACACTTCACGCCAGCGCTTTTCAGTAATACAATTAGCTAACTTATCCAAGTCAGCTTTGGCGGTAATTTCCCTAGCCGTCAAGTATTCTTGAAAGGTTAAGTGAGAGAAGGAATAAATTCCCCTAGCTCGTTCCACTAACAAACCATGCTGCGCTTCAATGGACTTTAATACCGCCTCACTATCTAACAGCAATGCTTCTGGGTCAGTTTTTGCGTCAGGTAAGTTACGAATATAGTCAGCAATATGTTGCTCAACATCCCTTTGTTTGAAAAAGTACTCCCCGCACTTAAAGGTAATGAAGGCGACTTCACTGAGTAAATCTTCCTTGCGCTGCACTAGTTAGGGTTTGCTGAATAAGTGTGGAAACCATGCCAGACAAGGCTTTTAATCATTTCTTTGCCCCAAAAAGTCCAAGGTTTTTGAGCCCATCGAGACAAAAACCTTGCACTTTCATGGGAAATCCCTGA
>JAAHGL010000340.1 GCA_010692635.1 Symploca sp. SIO2C1
TCTCTAGTTCACTCTGGAAGTAAGACTTGCCTGGCAAGTCATTTAACTGGCTTGGGGGCATCTCTTCCTCTATCTTCAGTGGGGTTGACTCTTCACAAGAAGAGTCAGCCTCAGTTGAGGAAAATTCACCCGGAAGAGTATTTTCCTCTTCTACCGAGGACATCTTTGGAGCATGATGGTTGACATCCTCCACATTAGTATCAGGAAAAGACAAACTATTGGAATTGTTGACGCTAGAATCCACTGGAAACTGAGTTAACTGAATCTGCTCTAGGCTTGGGGATGGCAACTCTGTGGGAAGATTAGCCGTTGGTTTGGGAGGTACTACCACGTCAGTGGGAGTAAGGGATGGTTCATTTTCTGCAATTACAGTTGTTGTCGTGTCAATACCTAAAACGGCTAAAGCTCTACTTCTAGCTTGCTCTTCTGCCAATTCAACAGTTTGAGCAGCAGCCAAACCGGTTACTAAGGTTTGGCCCTCAACCTGAACCAAACAGCGCACGATGTACTGACCATGATCAATTGCTGATAGCTCAGTGATGAGGCTACCTTGGGGATAACGAACTCGAAACTGAGTAAACATATACTTTTCAATACATTGCCATAGTGGTGCTACTTAGTACTTTATCCATTGGCAGCACATACCCTGAAATCAAGTATATCTGCTGTTTTCCTGAAAGGATTTGGTAAACGGACAATTAGAACTTACAATAGTTATAATATTGCCCATTGCTACAAAAACAGTAACCAGTGAGCAGTGAGCAGTAACCAATTTGGTTACTAACCAGTGTTTGGTTAAGCTGACTATCCTCTTGGAAGGAATAAAACACCAACAATTTTCCCTTCCTTGTTTTCAGTTCATCTTCTGAGCACCGAATAATTAGCTGGTAACTGGTAACTGTTGAGTGTAATTCATTGCCCTTGCCGTAAAGCGAGTCAGGACGAAGAGCGGCAAAAACCCATAGAAGGCAGTGTGTCAAAGTACGTGTCCGTTGGCAATATACTGGGTATGTTACCCACTCTTAAGCTGGTTTAGGTTGCATCTCAAGCTGTGGCTGCATCCTTTGTACCAGCCCGGTGTTAGCTGTAATCTTGAGAAGGAATCCTACTGGGAAAGAGGATGTTCTGTTAGTTGTGCTATTGCTAGTGAAACACTTCCTCAAGCAGTAGGCAAATCTCACCGAACAAGTTATCCAACCAAAGAGTGGATTAATACTCAGTATTCTTTTGAAAGACAACGGATACCATAGACAACTCGGTTAGGGTTAAGGTTCGCGCCGCCATCGGTGTAATCTCTTTCCTTCGACTGCAAAAAAAGCAGGAGGGAAGCGAGGACTTATAATTTGGGAACCTTTTCACCTTTAACCTTCAACTCTTCAATATGGGTATCGTTACCTGATTTGAAAAGGCAATAGCCTTTGGTAAGTACTTTACCAAAAGGGCAAGAAGCAAAAAAACCACGATCAGACAAAATAAGGATTGTTGGATGGAATTCTCAGTCGCTGCATTACTTGCCAATTTTACAGATGACAAATTAGTAGCCCCCAAAGTTTTGGAAAAAAAACTCGATTACCAAGATGAGGAAAATATCCAAAAACTCCAGATTGCCTTGGATGCGTTGGAGAAGGTCGGTATTTTGGTCAAAGATCGAGGTAGGTATCGACGGGTTTATGAAGAAGATGTTGTTGAAGCGAAGCTACGGTGCTCAAGTAAAGGATTTTGCTTTGCGATCCAAGAAATAGAAGGAGCCGATGATATTTACATCCGGGAGAGCCATCTGAGTACAGCTTGGAATGGCGATCACGTCTTGGTTAAAATTACCAAAGAAGGTAGCCGACGCCGTAGTCCTGAAGGACAGGTGCAGTTAATTCTAGAGCGAGTTAATCCCTCGGTGCTAGCACGAGTCAGAAAAGCAGAGGAAGGTTATCGAGCAGTTCCTCTTGATGATCGACTCCTCTTTGAACTCAACCTTACTGCCAACGGTATACCCTTAGAAGAGGCAGTTGAGCATCTAGTTCATGTAGAAGTTGTACGCTACCCTCTAGGACAAAACCCTCCCATTGGCCAGGTGGCACGTATCCTAGGTAGTGATGCCGAAGACGCCGCTGATACTGATATCGTTTGTTGCAAGCACGATCTGCGCACCAACTTCCCCGACGAGGTACTGCTTGCTGCAGATAGCTTACCTAAACAGGTTCGCAAGACAGATTTAAAAAAGCGTCTTGATTTACGCGACCTCTTATGTGTAACGATCGAAGGTGATTCTCAAAATTACCAAAATCCAGTTATTGGCAATGCCTTTACCTTAAAAAATCTGGAAGAAGGACAGTGGCAGCTAGGAGTCCACATTGCTGATGTTGCTAGCTGGTTTTCCCCTGATTCTCCATTGGAGCGAGAGGCGAGATTAAGAGGTACAGCTGTTTATTTGGGAGACACTGTATTACCTTTACTACCTGAGGCTGTTGCTCAGCGTTGTTCTCTAGTACCAGATCAAGACCGGTTAACCATCTCAGTATTACTCACCCTTAATGACGCTGGCGAACTCCTAGAGTTTGAGATTCACCCCTCAGTAATTAACGTAGACCACCAGTTTAGTTATGAACAGGTTCAATTTCTTTTGGGAGAAAATCACGAAGCCGAGCCAGACTTGATACCGGTAGTAGAAATGCTCAAGGAGCTATTTTTTACCTTGAGTCCCGCAGTGCGAGCTGTGCGACAGCGGCGGGGTTCTTTTGAGCTTAATCTCTCCCAGACTCAATATCCTTATAAAGATGAAGGGAGATTAGGTGCAGTTGTGGTTTCTGCTTCAGTTCCAATTCAGTCTCTGTTAACGGAATTAGTGATTTTGGCAAACCAAACGGTAGCATCTCATTTACAAGCTCTATCCTTGCCAGGGATTTACTGCGTACAGTCTGAATCAAATATTGATGAGCTTCAGGACTTAATCAAATTGGGTAACAATCTTGGACTCGATTTAGATTTGGAGCAGGAAGAAGAAATTACTCCCCAAGACTATCAAAGGTTTATCCATCTATTTGCCCAATCCACAGCACCTCAAGTACTGACTTATTTGTTGCGCTCAACTTTAAAACCAATAGCTTACAGATCTAAGCCAGGATTCCACTTTGGTCTTGCCTTAAACACTGGCTATACTCATTGCACATCACCAATCTGGCGTTATACAGATATATTCGTGCAACGGGTGCTGGGGTTACTCTTTGAGCAAGGACGCGATCGCCGTTCTACCCGTTCCAAAGAGCGAGTTAACCTTAACAGCAGCAATTGCCACGGCAATGTCAACTGGAATATTTTGCCACCAGAGATACAACAAGAGCTAGAAAATCAGTCAAAGGAGTTAATTTCCCACCTTAATGAGCGTGAGAAGCTCGTCATAGATGCTGAAGTAGATTTAGAAGGTTTAAAGAAAGCCGAACAGATGAAAGAGCGCACTGGTGATGTTTTTACTGGTCTCATTACTGGTGTTCAATCTTACGGCTTCTTTGTCGAAATTGAAGATCTGCTAGTGGAAGGATTAGTTCACGTTAGCTCTCTCAAAGATGATTGGTATGAGTATCGTTCTCGACATTCGTGTCTGGTTGGTCGTAAAAACCGTACTGCCTATCGATTAGGCGATCACGTAGAAGTCCAGGTCAAAAGTGTCGATTACTACCGTCAACAAATTGACCTTGTAACTGTCAGTGGTGGTAGCACCGTTCCCAATGGGGACTTTGATGAATGAGGACACTTGATTATTAGGTATTAGGTATTAGGTTTTAGGTGAATAGCACCCTTGATAAGCGCAAATGTCTGTACATTTTTGGGTTGGAGTCCAGGGTAAAGGGAAAAGGAAAATAGACATTAGCTCCTAAGTTTACCTAGCACCTAACACCTAACACCCATTGGTGACAAGTTAAGGTAAAAGTGTCGTTGTCAAGGGAGCTGGGGGAGCTGAGGAAGCTGAGGAAGCTGAGGAAGAAGAATATAATTTTTCAACCTCTTGAGTATTTCCATATATAGTGTTTTTTGAGCCCTCAAGCACCATATATGGGAGTTGACAAAATGCACAACCGTTTAACTTGTCACCATTGCCTAACACCTAACACCTAACACCTAATTACTTAAACAACAACAGAATTCCGTGTCTTCAACTCACAACTCAAAACTTCCTCTGATTTTAGGCATTACTGGTGCCTCTGGCTTAATTTATGCTGTACGTGCTCTAAAATTTTTGTTAGAAGCTGACTATGCCATTGAGCTAGTAGCCTCAAAGTCGACTTATATAGTGTGGCAGGCAGAAAATAATCTGCGGATGCCTCCAGAACCGGAGCAACAGGAACAATTCTGGCGAGAGCAAGCAGGGGTGTTTACTGGAGGTAAGCTAATTTGCCATCGGTGGGGAGATGTGGGAGCCTCTATTGCTAGTGGCTCTTTCCGCACTTTAGGAATGGTGATCATGCCCTGTAGTATGAGTTCTGTGGCAAAAATTGCTACGGGTTTAAGTTCAGATCTACTAGAGCGCTCTGCTGATGTTCAACTTAAAGAAGGGCGTAAACTAGTTATTGTACCCCGTGAGACGCCTTTGAGCCTGATTCACCTGCGCAACCTCACTACCCTGGCAGAAGCTGGTGTCAGAATTGTTCCAGCTATTCCCGCTTGGTATCATAATCCTCAAACTATTGAAGATTTAGTAGATTTTGTTGTAGCTCGTACTTTAGATCAATTGGATATTGATTGTATTCCAATTAAACGTTGGCAAGGATATTAGAGCATGTTTGAAAAGTTGGAAAAGTATAATTTTTGATTTTAAGCTTCGTTCTGGCATTAGGGCGCATTTCGTCGGTATTTTTTGCTAGCTAGGGCTTGCTGAATAAGTAACAAGTAACAAGTAAAAAGTAACAAGTAAGAAGGAATGAAGCATTTATCCTCGTGGGTGAGCACTTCCATTCCCCAAGGTTACTCAGGGATTTCCCATCAAAGTGCAAGGAAAATAAGCTTCTATAGACCATTTCCTTGCACAAGGCTTGGTCAAAAAATCATTGAAACCACAGTCTGGCATAGCTTCCACACTTATGCAGCAAGCCCTAGCTAGCTTTGGTTCATAGATAGGGCTTGCTGCAAGAGTCTGAAAGCGCTGTCTGGTATAGCTTTCAAGCTTTTATTTTCCTTGAAAAGTGCAAGAAAATTGAGCTCATCAATGCAATTTCCTTGCATCTTCTTAACCCATAATCCCCTTTAAAGACTATTCTAAAC
>JAAHGL010000341.1 GCA_010692635.1 Symploca sp. SIO2C1
GATTGAGCGATGCTGGTCTTGGCTCAAAAGTCGTATTCGTCAGCAACTAGATGAGTTTAATTGTCTACGGGATGCGATGGAGTATGTATTGCACTTGGCGTCCTAACCGCCCTGGCGGTTGCTATAATATCATCAAACACCTTTTGCTCTCCAATATATCGCCGCACATCCTCTATCACTGCTTGTCTGATTAGTTCGGCTGATTGAGAGGAGTTGCAGCTGACTAATGATATTAACCTCTCTAGTCCATATTGTTCCCCATTCATATTTTCGGCTTCTGTAATGCCATCGGTGTACAGTATCACCACATCCCCTGGATTAAGTTGCACCTGTTCTGTTGCAATAAAATCGGCAATCTCTGAATCTAACCCAATGGGAAAGCCTAAATCTATCGTATCAATCTGTTCGATTTCACCATCAGCACGCACAACAATCATCTCTTCATGTTGACCGCTTAAACTGAGAGTACCCTCATGGTAGTCTAGTATTGCCAACGTCAGATTTTTATCGGAGTTCATCCGCTCCAGGTTGCGATAAATTGTGCGGTTGAGAGCATCTAGGAATTTTACTGGCTCAGTTTCGTTAACTTCCTGTAGAGTTCTGACAGCAGTTTGCGTCATCAGCATTAATACGCCACTTTCTAATCCATGTCCGGTGACATCACCGATACCAATTTTTACCCCACCGTTATATGGCAGCACGTCGTAGTAGTCACCACCAACTTCATCAGCAGGTTCCATAAATCCAGCGATTTCTAAGCCTTCAATTGCCTCTAATTCTGACTGCTTGGGTAATACCATCTGTTGCAGTTGCTTGGTTACCTCTAACTCAGCACTCAGACGGAAATTTTCCTCTTGGAGTTTTTCATTGAGGGCACTAATTTCCTGGTTTGCTCTTGCAAGTTGGGTGGTACGTTCTTTTACTTTGTCTTCTAGAGTTTGATAAAGACGGGCATTTTCAATCGAGATGGCAGCTTGGGCAGTGAGGAGGTTGAGAACTTCGAGACGGTCTGAGGTGAAAGCTTCTGCGGTAAGATTGTTTTCCAGGTAAACGATACCAATTAATTTTCCTTGATTGAGGATGGGGGTGCAACAGAGACTTTGGGGTGAGTTTTGGATAAGGTAGGAGTCTCGGGCAAAAGTTGTATCTTGTTCAACATTGTTGATAAGCAGGACTTGTTGTGTCCGTTTAACGGTATTAATAATGTTACTGGGTAGGTTGTCAGTTTGCTCAAGGTGAATGGTGGATAGGTAACAGTTCCTGCTAAAGCACCATCCAACAATTTCCCAAGTGCCAGAGTTGTTTAAAATTAAGGTTCCAGCATCGGCTCCAGCATTTTCGAGGACAATGTGCATCAATTTTGAGAGCAAGGCATCAAGTTCGATTTCTTCGGAGAGGGCTTGGGAAGCTTTGATGGCGGAGGTGAGATCGAGAGCTTCAGAAGTTTCTGTGGAGGTACTAGTAATGGTTCCCGTCGCCATCTGAGTCATGGTTTCACCTTTTGGGTGGCGAAGAATATGGCTCAGGAGTTGGGGATATTGCTCTTCTAGTTGGTCTATCTTCGCCTTAGCTCCCCATCGGGCATAGCAATAGTAAGCTTCCTGGATATAGCTTGCGGCTACTTTAGGTTTACCCCAATCAAGGTAGAATTTGGCTGCTAGTTCGTTGGCGAGGGCTTCTTCTTGAATATATTCTTGTTCTTGTGCTCCGGAAATAGCCTCGTCGTATCGCTCCATTGCTGCCATTTTCTCACCCAATACCCGGTGTTTTTCGGCTTCTACTAAATGCCATTTGTGTAAGTTATTTTCTGGGGCATGAAATGCAGCATTGCTCAAGATTTGCTGATTGGCTGCAATTTTTTCGAGCAACTCTTGGCACTCAGTTTTGGGGCGCGAAGCTATCTCAACTAGCATCACCAACGATGAGTAGAAGTAAAAAATGTTCTCCCAGGGTGTTGCAGCAACTCCTCCTAGGAATTTTTCTGCATTGACAATATTTTGAAATGCTTGACTATAGTCTTGCAATAAATAGCCAAGCAGCGAGCGGGCAATATAAAAATAAGATAAAGCCGTCACATCGTTAGCTTCTTGGTGAAGGGGCAGCATCTTCTCTTGATCATAAGCTTCACCAACCAGAACGGAAGGATCTTCAGAGCGTCCCAACAAATTATTGATTGTCTGAAGAACGATATCAATCCAGTTTTTGGGAGTCCTCTTTTTGATACGTTCTAAAGCGTTGCTATTGGCAGAAAGTTCTTGTGCTAGGCTTGATAATTCTTGGCTACATAGATAGCTATATGTTGAGTAAAATGAGAGGGTATAACCGGCGAATTCCAGATCTCCAGTTTCAAGAGCAATAGAATAACCTTGTTTAAAACCTTTTAGAGTGTTTCTGAGGTGCTCCTTGCCATGTTTAGTATGATAAACACATTGAATAGTTCGAGCCGGAATAGCTGTATCACCCCTTTCCAAAAGTTGTAATGCTAGTTCACAAAATTGAGCAGCAACTTCAATATCCTTACAAACAGTACATAATGCTAAAGCATGTGTAGCGTAAGAAAAAGCAGAAAATGGTGCGTTTCCATATTTGAGGGATAAATTTACTTGTTCAAAACAAACTAATACTGACAAATTTGGCTTAGATGTGTAAGTGGAGGGGAGCAGATTGATGAGAATTTTTATTGCTGCTAGCGCCTTCAGATCGGTCATCACAGGTAAATCAATTAAGCTACTGGGATGACGCCCGCCCAAGTTGTCTCTCACCTCATTCAACCACAGCTCAACGTCAGAACTATCTGGCTTTTTAGGAAACTGACGGATGCCCAGCTTCTCGAGAATCACCATTGCTGTATCAATCGATTCCTGAAAGCGACTTTGGGCTCCTAATGCCTCTATTGTGACCTCATAAATTTTAATAGTATCGAGTAAATTGCGGGAATTTTCTAATCCTACATTGGCAAACTGCTCCATCTGTTGAAAGTCACCATTAAGATAGGCTGACTCGGTGGCGGACTCGTACAAGGCTAAAGTTAACTCATACTCCTGCTCCCAGCTATTTTCAGGCAACAATTCTATGCCCAACAATAAATATTCGATAGATGCTGTGAAAGCCGTGGCATTTTTAGCTTTAATTCCTGCTTCTAAATTCAGTTCACATAGCTGTTTTTTCTCTTGAGGCTTGACAATCAAGCTCATCCCTATATTGAGGTGATTAACAATATCAAACAGTTGATCTTCCCAATCTTCTGTCAATGTATTTTCTAGAAGCAATCGACCAATCTTTAAGTGGGTTTTCTGTTTTTGGTCTTCTGGAATCAGGAAATAAGCTGCTTGTTGTACCCGGTCATGTAAGAAACGATAGCCTACTGTTACTGTTTTCTCTGTGACTTCTTCTACATCCCCTTGAAAAAATTTATAGGCTTCACTAATAGGTAAAATTAGACCTTCTTGTAGAGCTCTCCAAATATCAGCAGCTACCTCTTCAGAAGACTCCTCACAAATCACTGCCAAGGTTTCTAACTCGAACTGGTTGCCAATACATGCAGCCAATTTCAACACATTCTGGGTTGCACTCGGCAATTTCCGCAAGCGTCCGGCCATGAATTCCACGACATCATCTGTCAGTGCCGCTTCCCGCACTTGCACTAGATCGCATTCCCAATAGCCCAGCTCTAGATTAAACCTAATGAGCCCATCCTCATGTAACCCTTTCAAGAACTGAGTCGTAAAGAACGGATTTCCTTTGGTTTTTTGATAGACCAATTCAGTTAGGGGTTGGGCAAGCTGTTCACTACAATGAAGAGTGTCTGCCACCAATTGATTGATATGATTTTGAGCCAATGGTTCTAGGGTTATCGTCGAAATTACCGCTTGAGTTTTCCCCAATTCCGCCAAACTCAGCATCAAGGGATGGGCGGGGAACACTTCATTGTCTCGATAAGCTCCTAGAAGCAATAAGTAATCTATATTACTATCACCCATTAATACTTCCATCAAATTGAGGGAAGCTAAGTCTGCCCATTGTAGATCATCTAAAAACATCACCAGGGGGTGTTCTGGGCTGGTTAAGGAGGCAATGAACTTGCCAAAAACCAAGTTAAACCGGTTTTGGGCAGCACTTCCCGATAGTTCTGGCACTGGGGGTTGTTTGCCAATAATCTCTTCTAGTTCGGGAATCACGTCAATAATCACGCTTCCGTTTTGCCCTAGAGCTTCGGTGATTTTTGCTTTCCAGTTGGCTAAATCTGCATCTGATTCCCCCAGCAATTGTCTCATCAAGTCTCGAAATGCTTGCAAGAAGGCACTAAAAGGAAGATTGCGATTGAATTGGTCGTATTTTCCTTTAATGAAGTAGCCTCTCTTCTTGACGATTGGCTTATGCACTTCGTTAACAACAGCAGTTTTCCCAATTCCGGAAAACCCTGCCACCAGCATCATTTCGACCCCCCTATGTCCCCCCTTAATAAAGCGGGATTCAGGGGGGTTAGCTACCCGCTCGAAGGCATCTAGCAGGGTTTGTACTTCCGCTTCCCTCCCGTAGAGCTTTTCCTGAATCAAGAAGCGATCGCAAGCATCCCGCTCCCCCAGCACAAACGAGGTAATTTCGACCGTGCCTTCTAACTGTTGTAGACACCTCTCCAGATCATACTTCAACCCCAAGCTACTCTGATACCGCTCCTCAGCATTCTTTGCCATCAACTTCAGTACAATTGCCTGCACCATCTCCGGCACTATCAAGAGCTCACTGTTCGCAGGAAACTTTACCTCTTGGGCAATATGGCAATGTACCAACTCCATCGGATCGCTGGTTGCAAAAGGTAACTTTCCATTCAGCAGTTCAAAGAAGGTAACACCCAAAGAATAGAAATCCGTGCGGTAGTCGATGCCTCGGTTCATCCGTCCGGTTTGTTCCGGGGAAATGTAGGCCAGGGTTCCTTCCAAAACATTAGGGTTGATCAATTGTTGTTGTTCTTTCGGTAATAAGCTGGAGATGCTAAAGTCGATAAGCTGGACTTGCCCGGTTTCCGGGTGAATTAGGATGTTAGCGGGTTTAATGTCTTTGTGGATAATGCGTTGTTGGGTGAGATAGTGAAGGGATTCGGCTAGTTGGATGGCGATGGAGAGAAATTCCACTAGGGAGTGCTTCGACTGCTGCCAATATTCCCACAGAGCGATCGCCCCTTCATCCGGCATTAACAGGGCATAACCATTACCGTAGCGTTCGAGAGCGAGGGGTCGAACAATGGTAGGA
>JAAHGL010000342.1 GCA_010692635.1 Symploca sp. SIO2C1
TCTCCATTTCCCCTTGCCACAAGAATAGCGGTTGCTCTCCCCAAACCTTGATAGTTCCTTTCTTGATAGTTCCTTTCTCATCTTCACCGCGCAGCTTACCGGGAGTGATTAAACACAGAAGTTTATTTTTGTTATCTCCTCGCGAACCTTTCTTCCCTTTTTTGCGTCGCAGTCGTTCCCAAATATCTCCCCAGGTTAAGGCTATATGCTTATGGTTGACTTCGGTTAAGCTGGGGTTAACTTGTTGTCTGATTGCTGCTTGGAGTGGTAAAGCAGATAGACTCAAGATACCCACAATGACGATTAAGAGAGTTGATTTGGCTGCGGTTAGTTTGCTCATCTGTTGATCTCCTGAGTCTTAAGGATTGAATACAGTTTCTATGGTGATCTATCCCTTCAAAAACTGACCCTATGCGTTTTAAGATTTTTCTCTGTAAAAAAAATCACTCTGCTTCACCAATAACGGTAAAAGCAGCCCAGGCAATGGGGTTGAAGTTTCCCCGGTCTTCATTGAGCATGGTTAACATGGCTTGGCGCATGGCTTGAGCCTTATCTAGTTTCCTCTCATAGAGATTGGTATAAAATTCCGTCATCAATAAGTTGGTATCGTCATCAGGTACTTGCCATAGGGAAACGACAATGGTGGGAACTCCTGCGGCAATCAAGGAACGAGATAAACCCACAACCCCTTCACTTTTAATTTCTCCACTGCCTGTATCGCAGGCACTTAGTACTACTAATTCTGCTTGGAGGGGTGGAGTTGCCGCCAGTCCAAAGCTTTCCATGATTTCCCTGGTAGTCAAGTAACCGTCATCTTCACCAGCGGGGGTGAGGGCAATTGCACCAGGGGAACTGTCAACTTCTCCGAGTATGCCATGAGTAGCCAAGTGGATGATTTTAGCATTGGCCATTTTCTCTAAGATAGCTGGTTCGGTGGCTTGGGAACCTAGAATGGGGTTAGCTTTAAGGATTTTTGCCACTGCTTCTGCTTCCTTTTGAGCCCAACCGAGGTTAGGTAAGGTTTTTCCCTCTCGGTTTTGAGGCATCTTCGGGTTGCCGACAATCAAGATTTCCCCAGAGGAGTTTTGCACTCTTTCTCGATGCTGGTGAGTGAGACGAAGGGCTTGAATTGAAGGGGCAGTGAGGATGGTATGCTTTTCTATTAAGTAGGTATAGTTGGCATCTTGTAGAGCAGCAAAGGGAATGAGGAAGAGTTCCTGATCGGGGATGAAGATAATGCGTTCTGCTTCATTCTGAGGGAGAAATTCTGCGATAGGTTCGATGAGGAGTTTATGAAATTCTCGTTGATAGTTGGTCTCTTCGGTGTTTTGGAAAGTGGAATCTTTTTCTCCAGAACTCGTAGCACCAAGAGATTGACGGCTTGCTTGGACTAATTTTTTGAGGGAAGTATCCTTGGGAAGGTTAACGGAGCGGAATTTGATTTCGCCATTGGGTGGAATGACCCAGATGTAGAGTTGGTTAGACTCGGAAATAAGAGAATATTCCACTAAAGTGGCGTTTTGTTCTTTAGCAATGGCCTTAATTTCTGCGAGGTTGAGGGATTGGGGAGTAAACTCTTCTTTAAGCTGAGGAGATAATTTCCTCAAGGATAATTCTACTAAAGCTCTGGCCCGTCCTTGTTCTGAGACTTCTAGTGCTTTTTGGGGTTGATTTTGGTCAACCAGTACATTTTGCAGTCCACGATAGGTTTGAGCTTGTCCTTCAAAAATGGAGACTTTCCAAGCATCTTTCAGTCCCAGTAGCTCGCGGATTTTCTCATGGATGTCTATGGCTTGATAGAATCGGGTTTCCGCTTCAGTGAAATTGCCAACATTTTTGAAGGCAAAACCCAAATTTCTTAGAGAATTAGCTTCTCCTTGGAGGTTCTTTATCTCTCTATCAATAGCTAATGATTGTTCATGAAAATTAATAGCTCGTTTATGCTCTCCCAAATTATTATAAATATTGCCTAAATTACCTAGAGAAACAGCCTCTCCTCGAGGATCTTCTATTTCCCTTTTAATTGCTAGGGATTGTTCCTGGAAATCAATGGCTTGTTCATACTTTCTCAAAATTCTGTAAGAACTCCCCAGATTCCCCAATGCATCACCTATGCCCTGGCGATCTCCTATTTTTTGAGCAATTTCTAAGGATTTTTGGTAGAAATCAATAGCTTGCTCATATTCCCTCAAACCCTTAAAAGCATTTCCCAAATTCAATAGAACGATACTCTCTCCTCGGGAATCTCCTATTTCTCTATCAATAGCTAAGGCTTGCTGAAGGAAATCAATGGCCTGCTCATATTCTCCCAAAATTTCGTAAACAAGACCTAAATTACTCAGAGAATTAGCTTCCCCTCGACGGTCACCTATGTCCTGAAAAATAGCTAAAGACTGTTCGCGGAAATCAATAGCTCGTGCATAATCTCCCACACTATCATAAACAGTTCCCAAGTTGTCCAGAGAACCAGCAACTCCCTGACGGTCTCCCATTTCCTTTTTAATTACTAGGGATCTTTCATATAAATCGATGGTTTGTTCATATTCTCCCAAACTATAGTAAGCATTAGCCAAATTATTTAGAGAATCAGCAACTCCCTGACGATTTCCTATTTCTCTATAAATTGCTAATGATTCCTGATAGAAGTCAATGGCTTCCCTATACTTTCCTAAGCCAAGATGGGCATTTCCAAAACCAGCCAGACAAGCAGCCTCTCCTCGGTGATCTTCCGTTTCTTGAAAAATGACCAAGGACTTTCTATGAAAATCGATGGCTTTTTGATATTCTCCCAAACTAAAATAAGCCACACCCAAATTATTTAAAGAAGCAGCAACTCCTTGACGATCTTCTATTTCTCTTTTAATAGCTAAGGATTGCGTATAGAAGTCAATAGATTGCTTAGACTCTCCCAAATCATAGTAAACATTACCTAACTCATTCAAAGAGTTAGCTTCTCCTTGACGATCTCCTATTTCGCGATAAATAGCTAAAGATTGTGTATTGTAATCAATTGCTCTTTCGTACTCTCCTTGACTACGATAAATAACACCCAACTTATTAAGATAAGAAGCTTCTCCTACTGCATCATTTGTTTCTCGATAGAAATCTAAGCTCTGTTGATGATAATTAATAGCTTGACTATCTTCTCCCAAAAAGACATGAGCAAATACTAAATTTGTTAGAGATTGTGTCTTGACAAGATTAAAATCACCAATCATATCAGTGACAGTAAGTTCAGATTCACCAATGCCAAGACATAATGTTCGAGCGACACAAATTTTATTTCCTTGAAAAGAGTTGACTTCTTCGATAGAAATCAAGCTTTCTGTGAACATTTTTTTTGCTTGTTTATAATCTACTAAAATAAGATATTTCTCTCCTAAATAATTTAGAGATTTAATTTTTATTAAACAATTATACAAGTGAAAATTTTCTTCGGGAATTGTACATATTTCTCTATAGATGTTCAATGCCTGATGCAAAGCTTGCAAAGCTTTTTGAGACTGATCACTATTAAACAAATCGAGTCCTTGCTGTAATAGTTCATTTGCTTCTCTTTCACGCTCATCAACAGTTTGAGCCAAAACAGATGCTTCCCACAGTGGCATGGGCAATTGCAAGGAAGGCAGTAAACCGTTAATAGATAAAGTAATGAGTGCAATCACTCCAAATTTTCTCAGTTTCATTTTCACAAAGCCTCTTGGTACAAATGGTTTAGTAATAATTGAGATGCACCCATTTGACTAAGAACTAAATTACTCAGCTTCACCAATAACAGTGAAAGCAGCCCAGGCTTTGGGGTCGAAGTTTCCTCCATCATCATTGAGCATGGTTAACATGGCTTGGCGCATGGCTTGAGCGTGACAATCTCCTGTAAATAAATCCTCAAGACTGGGTTGTTGGGCAGAGGCTGGAGTAGGGGAAAAATGCAGAACTCCGATACTCAAAGCTAAAAGAGTAGAACGTAACCATTGAAGTTGATTCATCAGACCTTCTCCTCATCTTCGACTGGACAAAATTCATGCTCCTGGATTTTCTTTTGCATCTGCTGTAACTCAGATAAGGGATTAGAAACCGAGTAGATTTCTCGCAGTACATCTGACCAGAGTTCTTTGCCTTCAAAGTAGTTGGCTCGTTTTAAGGCAATCTCTTCAGCGCTGGCACCTTCTGTTTTTAATCGGTTTTCCAGCGCTGCCAACTCTTTAGCGATCGCTTCTCGTTCTTTGGCTTCCATGATCCGAAAAGAGCCTTTCTGTTGAGGCTTACCCGAATCTTGCCAGAGGTATCTCTGACCAGGTTGTAAGGGTTCTCCTTCGTAGAAAGTGCTATTAGTGTTGGCTGGGATATCTTTCTGCCAAACTAGTTTCTGGCTACGGGCCTTGCGTACTTCTATTGTGGTGATCTCTCCTTGCCAGAGGAAAAAGGGGCGATCGCTCCAGACTTTGAGGGTTCCTTGATTTTGCTCATCTGATAGTTTACCGGGGGTAATCATACAGAGGAGTTGCTCGTCTTCGTCTCCTCGCGAACCTCTTTTACCTTTCCGGCGTCGCAGTCGGTCCCAAACATCTCCCCACCTTAAGGCTATGTGCTTATGGTTGACTTCGGTTAAGCTGGGGTTAACTTGTGGTCTGATTGCTGCTTGGAGTGGTAAGACAGATAGACTCAAGATGCTGATTATGGTGATTAAGAAGGTGGATTTGGCTGCGGTTAGTTTGCTCATCTGTTGCTCTCCTGAGTCTTAAGGATGTAATACAGTTCCTATGCTGATCTATCCCTTCAAAAATTGACCCTATGCATTTTTAGGGTAACTCCAATCTGAATGAGATGTAGAGTTGACCCCACCCAAACCCTCCCCTTACTAAGGGGAGGGCTGAAAAAGCTATTTCAAACCACTATCCACTATATCTTAATGGTTTGTTCATCGAGGGAGTAGGAAATAAGGCAAAAACTAAAACAGCTCGATTAATTTGGTCACTGGTTGCAGGGACAGAGAATCGGTGCTGAATTTCACCTCCCAATCAGGACTGGTAATTTCCATTTCGACTTTATTGGAGGGCAAAATTAGTAAGATAATCAGTAGCCAACGTGCTGGAGGATTGGGCTTGTTGTTACGTTTTGTGCTGAACATAGGTTACTTTATTGTGTAGGTTTGAGTTGCTTGTGGAAGAATTTCACCCTGGTACTTGTACATATCCTTTGCGCTTAGCAGCATATTCAAAAAAACAATCTTTCTGAACCAGAAAGATTGA
>JAAHGL010000343.1 GCA_010692635.1 Symploca sp. SIO2C1
TTAGGGCTTGCTGAATAAGTCGTAATTTTCTGGTTTTGAAGTAATAAGTAATAAGTAATAAGTAATAAGTAAAGAGTGTACTATCGCTTGCTGCACAACTCTTTGAGGCAATTAATTGAAGTGAAAGTAGCTCTTAAAAATCTGCTTACTTTTACCTCATATTCGGAATTTAAGCGGGTGTGTCCCTACGATGGTGCAAGGAAATTGTCTCGATGGGCTCAAAAACCTGGGACTTGTTTGGCATCAAAATGATTGAAAGCCCTGTCTGGTATAGCTTCCACACTTATACAGCAAGCCCTATTTACACTCACCCAATTCCCAATTCCCGATTCCCAATTCCCGATTCCCAATTCCCAATAAAAAAAGCGGTTCTACAAATCAGTAGAACCGTCAAAACTAAGAATTAGCGGAGTAAAACTTAGTAAACCACTCCTTCTTGGACAGTCATATCAATCGGCTTCATTAGGTATAGCCGTAGAAACTGCCAACCATTGGAAACGTAGTAAGGCAGCTTCTGGAAGAATTGTAAAGCCTTGGGAGTGTTAGAGGAAGCGATCGCTCTGAGTTTCTCATTATTCTTGACACAGACTTCCAGACGTTCGTAGAACTCTGGCTTTTCTACATCCAGAACAACTGGGAATACCCGTCCTGAAGTTTCATTGGTCTTCTCGATCACATATTTATCATAATCACGAGCATTTAAACCAATTGAGGCATAGAAGTCAGAACGCTGGATGTCATTGAGATACATTGTCCCAAATACTGACAGCAAGAAGAAGCGAGACCATAGCTTTGCTTGCCAATCATTTAAGCAGCTAGGCTTTGCCCTCATGATCGCATCGAAGAAGTCACCGTGGCGATTTTCATCCTGACACCAGTTTTCAAAGAAGCGGAAGATAGGATAAATCCGATCTTCAGGATGGGCCTCCAAATGCCGGTAAATTGTGATGTAGCGCCAATAGCCAATCTTCTCTGACAAGTAAGTAGCGTAGAAGATAAACTTCGGCTTAAAGAAGGTGTACTTTTTACTCTTAGTCAGGAATCCTAAATCCAGTTCCAGATTGAAATCTGACATTGCCTTGTTGAGGAAACCTGCATGGCGTGCTTCATCACGAGACATGAGGGTAAAGCACTCTGCCAAGACAGGATTTTTGTTTTTTAAACGACGTCCCAATTCCTTGTAGAGTAAGAAACCAGAAAATTCTGCTGTACAGGAACGCTCCAGAAACTCAACAAACAATCGCCGCTTTTCTCCATCAATGTGCTCCCAGGACTGTTTAAACTCCTCATCCCGGACAAAGTGGTGACGATTGTAGTCAGTGCGGAACTCTTCAAGGATAGCAAGCAACTCGTCCTCATTGGGCGAGATATCCATCTGCGCCATTTCCTCAAAGTCAGTGGTGTAGAAGCGAGGAGTTAGCAGTGTTTCCTTCGCCGGTACTTTCACCCCTGGTCGTATTTCTTCAAAGGCTGGTTTTTTGAGAGAATCTACCATGTCACAAGTTGCTCTTTATCTTTGCTTACAATTTTTCGGTTGTCTGGTGTGGCTATATGCAGTTGTCTCTTAAGCACGCCTATACTGAACTGTGTTCTGAGTTTACCAAGGTCTAGGTGAGTGAAAAACCTAATTAAGGTTAAGAGTTGCAAAGTTGCTTCAAATTTTGTTATATTTCCGATTTGTCATTGGTCGTTTGCATCCCACAAGTAAAGTACGTGGGATGAGTTAACTTGAAGAATTGGAAAGCTCACGGGTAAAAAAATTATTATTAAGGTAGAGACTTTTTACCTCAGCTTGAGCTACAGATGAATAACCTTGGCACCACCTATCTATTTTGGTTTGCTTGTCTTTTTGGCTTGGCCGGAGCACACCGTATCTATAACAAAAAATTCTTCAGCGGCTTTTTGTGGCTGTTTACTTTCGGCTTCCTGGGTATTGGGCAGTTTATTGACCTGGTATTGATTCCGGGTATGGTAGATGAACACAATACAAAGCTCAAACAGCAGTTGGGTTTACCTGAGGCTGGTGTCCCCTTGGAGCAAAAAGCGATCGCTACGGCAGTCTATGAGCTACAAAAGCAAAACCAAATGCTTACGTCAGTAGTTTCGGAAACACCAAACCGTGAGGAACTGATGGTTAAGCTTCTGAAGTCAGCTCATGAGCGAGGTGGACAAATATCAGTCACTCAAGGTGTATTAGACACAAATGCTAATTTTGCAGAGGTGGAAGCCACGTTGAAGGAAATGGTCAACAATGGCTATGTCAATGTGGACAACCACCCTGTCAGCGGTATTGTAGTCTACAAGTTTATCGAACTCTGAGGAGATCTTTCAAAATGTAGCACTACACACCTTCTTTATGCCTAGTCTTGATGAACAAGTGCAGTCTGCATAGCCTTACGGTTTGCTTCCTCTGCTAAACTCTCTGCAAGCTGTGCTTCAATCTGATTGCGAATAATTTGGCGATACTCCAAAAAATGTTCACTTATAGCACAGATGGATAAATAATGATCCCAAACATTGGGGTTATAGCGGAAAATACGAAACCAGTTCCACCAAAATTGCCAGCGGGTTTTGCGGACAACTCCTTGTCGCCAACAGATTGTCAACAAAGCTCGTATGGTTACCCAGTCAAGGTTGCGTAGTTTCTGTTTGTGCCTAGGAGCACCCAATTTCAGGAAGTGGCGATAGGTTCGATTGAGGTAAGCCATTGGATCATAAAGTTGCCCAAAGGCATCAACATATTCTCGTGCAATTTCTGCCACCGGACGAGTTGGCACAAAGTTGAGTAAGGTGGTTTGGCTACCTGAAACTTCTTGATTATGCAAGCGTCCTTCCTTTTCTAACCGATGCCAGAGGGCTGTATCTGGCAGAGCCTGCAACATGCTGAAGAAGGCAGTGGGAATGGTCGTACTTTCCACAAATTGTACAATGCGATCGCCTGCACCAGTTTTTTCCCCATCAAATCCAATAATGAATCCGGCCATCACCCGTAACCCTGCACGGGTAATGATATCTACAGCATCTGTCAGGGAATCCCGCATGTTTTGGAACTTCTTGGTGTGAGAGAGGCTCTCCACATCTGGGGTTTCAATACCTAGGAATACGGCATTGAAATTGCACTCAACCATCAAATCTATGAGCTCTGGATCCTTTGCCAAGTCAACGGAGGCTTCTGTATGGAAACGGAAGGGATAGTTATGTATCTGCATCCATTCCTTGAGCTCATGCAAGAGCAACTTAACATTGCGTTTATTACCGATGAAATTATCATCCACCAGGAAAATGGCACGCCGCCACCCCAACTTATATAAGCAATCGAGCTCTGCTAGAAGTTGTGCTGGGGTTTTAGTACGGGGTTTGCGTCCATATAGGACAATAATGTCGCAGAATTCGCATTGAAATGGGCATCCCCGTGAAAACTGCACTGACATATTGTCATAAGCCCTAAAATCTAACAGATCAAAACGAGGAATAGGTGTAGCAGTAACATCCGGTTTTTCTCCGTTAGCACGAAACACGCCGTGAGACTGTCCTTTTTCTAAGGCATCTACCAACAGATGAAGGGTAATTTCTCCTTCATCAAGCACTAAATAATCTGCACCTGTTGCCTTAGCTTCGTCTGGCAATGCTGTAGGATAAGGGCCACCGACAGCAACTAGTTTATTCCGTCCCTTAGCTTCTCGAATCTGCTCGCAGAAATCCTGCTTTTGGACAATCATTGCAGAAAGAATCACTAAGTCTGCCCATGCCCATTCCTCTTCAGTTTGTAAGCGAACATTCCGATCCACTAGTTTGAATTCCCAAGTCTGCGGCAAGATGGCAGCAACAGTAATCAAACTCAATGGTGGCAGCAGTGCTTTGCGATCGACCAATGCTAAAGTTTTTTCAAACGACCAAAAGCTCTTAGGGAATAGGGGATACAGAAGCAAAACTCGCATTTGTCAACCTTATATTATTTGGTGAATAGGATCAGACTTTTTTCGACCCAATCCCCAGTTGCAACGATTGATTAATAGTCTACAGTCTAAGCGATCGCTGCATCTTCACCGTACCAAAATGCCTTCAATGCTACCTTAACTATTAGGATCGATCCCGTGAGAACGAAGAAGTTCCTCAAGACGTTGCAATCGCGATCTTTCAGTTTCAGCCCGTTGCCGTTCAGTTTCAGCCCGTTGCCGTTCAGTTTCAGCCCGTTGCCGTTCAACTTCAGTTGGAGTTAAAATCCACTCCCCTTCCGCATTGTACCAACGCAACCACAGACGACGACGCCTCCTGTCGTACTCTCCTTGCCACAACCCTAAACCTAATTCCAATTGGGGTATCCAAATCTTCGGTTGAGTTAAATTCAACTCCTGATAAACACCCCCCTTGAGCACGAACCCTCTTAATTGATCACTATAGCGGTCAAACACTACATAATAGGGCACTTGTAAAACTTGCTCATACACTTCCCATTTAGTCGGAGGCTCACTGCTCTTCCGTGTACTTGTGCCAAAATCTTCTTTTTCCGTCCCTGGCGACAATAATTCCACCACCACTGTTGGAGCCACCTTTTCTTGCCACATCACATAACTTAAGCGTAAATCGTGATTCTTATAAAGCCTTGATACTCCCACTACGCCAAACCAATCTGGTCGTTTATACCAAGAATGATGACTTACATCATAGTAGAGGTTCAAATCACTACCACTAAATATCTGGTCTGCTGGATAGTTAGCAGGGCGAAAAGTTAAGCGCAATAGTTCCGGTTGTAGATCATGGAATTCGTCAGGCAAACCCGGTTCCTCCTGATTTTCACTCGGTAAATCATACATGGTGGGGAGGGTTTCTGGAGGAGAATGAAGCGATTGAGTTTGCTGGTACTGGTGTAAGTAATGCATCTAGTTGTTACCTAAACCTTTTACTATCTAAGTGCCGAGGCGGACTCGGTATCAAGAGTGGCACTTTATATATGAGCGCACACTTTTCCCATTATAAAAATATAGTATCAAAAAAAGAGCGATTGCCACCCGCGAGAATGAAAGAAACAAGCCAAATCCTCTTCCCTCCTGTTCCCCTCCTTGGAGGGGTTAGGGGTGGGTTCTGCCCATTGGTGTCAACTTAAGCCACAACCCTTGCCAATTGATTGTTTCGAGGTATTCTACTTCAACTGAGCGGGTAGCGTTACCCTACCTGATTAACAGGAGAAAGAGCCAGCGACAGGAGCATTCTCTT